>JACIWY010000419.1 GCA_014360745.1 Chloroflexota bacterium | reverse complement strand
CCCCGGGCTTGTCGAGCGCTTGTAGCACACAATCCAATGCCCAAGCCATCGCCTCCAAGTCAAAACGGTAAGGGCCTATGGTCCGCCGCGACTCGTCGGGCTCTAGCCAGGCCAGGTTTCGACGGGTTCCCGTGGCCACATCAAGAACATCGATGCCCACTTTGCGGCCGGTATCGTCCAGGCGCGCAGGGGCGAGGATGCCCTCGACCTGCAGCCCTTCTCCCTTGGCGGCCTCGACAAACCGCCAGCAAGCCGTCGTTTTGCCAGCCCCTCGTGGCGCGGTCAGCAACAAGATGTGTTCCACGGTGATCCTCGCTTGCTCCAGGAGCCATACGACACGATCCGTGCCCGATTCTACAAAATGTTGACGCAGCGAACAAGGGGGGCCTTGTCTCCCTGGACAAGCTTGGGCACCTCCCCGCCACGGCACTTTGGAAGGGAAAAACACCTTGGGGCGTAATAATCGACCGCTTCCATCGTCTAAATGGCTAAAGCGGAGCCTGTTCAAAACGCCGAAAGCCGCATATTTGAGGAGCAGCGATTGAAATCGCAGCCACCCCTGTGGCAGATCCCGATCTGCGCCTGCTGCACAGCCTGCAAACGGAAGGCGACGGGCGCGGGTTGGTAGGGTTTCAAAATCGCCGCTTGACTTGACGCAGCCTTTGATTTATGATGCGCCAGAGTTTTGCCCTGAAAGCGGCGGCCAATGGGAGAGGTATCGGTTGGGCGCTTATCCTGCATTTACGTATAGTTTACGATATGTTTATTTGGCCCCAAACTTGTCAGATTATGATGGAAAGGGAGGCATCAGCCAGCTACATCTATTGAAGCAAGATAGCTCAGATGGTATTCGATAGGGATAAAGAGGAGTTCGGTCCTATGCTAAAAGAGAGCCGCATGAAACACTTTTGCTCTCGCTTGTTCGCGATCTTGGTCGTAATTGTTACGCTCGTACTTTTGAACGCAGGATTTTACACCGCAGCGCAAGGCTCCCCACGCTTCGGCCCTCGCGACGGCCGCGCGGCAGCGCCAACCCCCGAACTCACAGCGCCACAACCGCCTGCGCCCGCGATGTTCGCCGAGCACCCGGTGGTCGATGCAGGTGCCGCAACCCAAGGCACGACGATGGCCGAAAATGTGGGCGACGCCCCGGGTGGTCCGCCCTCCTTACCCGCCGCTTTTTGGGGCTCAACCCATAGCGGCGGCGCACAAGTGCCTGCAGGAATCCCCGTGTCCGTCTGGATCAACCGGCAGCGTGTGGCGCGCACCCAGGGCATCGCCCACGACGGCCAGTCCGTCTACGCCCTCGACGTCCCGGCCGGGGATGGAAGTCGGCCAGGTGGGCAGCCCGGCGATGAAGTGCGCTTTCGGATCGGCAATTTATGGGCCTATGAGACCAGCATCTGGATGTCGGGCCAGGTGCTTCAATTGGCCCTAACGGCGCCCGCCTTCGGCACCCGATTCGGCGATACGCAGAACTGGAGCACGGCCCCTCTATTCAGAAACACGAGCCTAGATAAATTCCCGCGCACGCTGGCCGACGTAAACGGCGATGGCCTGGCCGACGCGATCGTGATCGATCCCACCAGAGGCATCAAGGTTTCCCTGGCGACCGGCAGTGGCTTCGCCGATCCCGTGTGGTGGAGCCGCGATAAAGCCTTTCGCAAACCGAGCCAGAATCTTTACCCGCGCTTTTTCGCCGATGTGAACGGCGACGGCCTGGCCGACGCCATCCTCTTTCACAAGAGCGTAGGCATCAAGGTAGCCCTCTCCAACGGCAACGCCTTCGAAGCCCCCACGTGGTGGAACAAGGCCGGCGCATTTTGCAAGGAAAGCCAGGACGCCTATCCGCGTATGTTGGCCGACGTGAACGGCGACGGCATGGCCGACGCCATCCTTTTTCATCCGACAAGCGGGATCAAAGTAGCCCTCTCCAACGGTAGTTCCTTCGCTTGGCCGGTGTGGTGGAGCCGTGAGAGCGCCTTTTACCAGGAAAGCCAAAACGCCTATCCGCGCATGTTGGCCGATGTGAACGGCGACGGCATGGCCGATGCCGTGCTCTTCCATCGCGAGGAGGGTATCCGGGTCGCCCTCTCGCGGGGAGATCGATTTGCACCCTCGACCCTCTGGAGCCAAGAGATGATCTTTCGTCAATCCAGCCAAGATTTCGCCCCGCGCATGTTGGCCGATGTGAACGGCGACGCCAGGGCCGATGCCATCGTCTTTGATCCCTTTGGCGGCGTTCGGGTGGGGACATCCAATGGCGCAGGCTTTGAGCCAGCACAACTCTGGAGCGGTGCGTTTGGTTGGGGATCGCAAGAACTCAAGCCGCGCGATCTCGGCGACGTGAACGGCGACGGGCGCGGGGATGCCGTCGGCTTTAACCCAGATACAGGCATCGAAGTGGCGCTGGCGCAATAAAAAGTTCTCTTGCAACCAAACCGGGGGCGTTGCTCGGCGTGCCGATCGGCGCCCCCTTTATATGCCCTCAAACGGTTTGATATCCAGGATGGGGGTGCCATCCCAGGCGTCGAGGCCGGCGACGAACAGCACGTTTTCCTCGCGCGCCAGCAACTTGACCCGCGATAACCCGATGGCGTTGGGCCTCGCCGGGCTGCGCAAGGCCAAAACGCCGGTGAGAGGTTGGCTCGGATCGCCACAGCGATGTTGCCGCAATGGCGGGTTCTTTTCTGCGCGGTCAAAATAAAAGAGCACCTCCAGTTGCTCAAAAGCTTCGATGCCCTCCAGCGCTTCGATCAGCTCCGGCCTGATCTCCAGACGCGAAGAGGAGCTCTTGGCCCTCGGCGCTGCCTCGCCGGCGATCAGCTCGTTGCGCACCACCCCAATGGGGTAAAAGATCGCCGCGCCCTCCAGCGCCTGCTCAAAACAGGGGACGCAGAGCGCCTGGCCTCGCAAGCGGTGCACGCGAGTACTCATCGTCATGCGCCCACAACGCTCGCAGCGGATCGAAGGATGAACGCCGGCCCGCTCCGGCACGAGATAGTCGTCGAGCACCTGCACATCGAACAAGTCCCCCTCGTCCATATCCAGGATGGCCAGTGAACGTTCGCGCCATAGGGCCGCATAAGCCTGCTCCTCCTCCGGCGAGGCCTGTCCACTGCGGACGCGCTCCGCAAGGGCTTGTTGTTCCGGCGTCATCTCTCGCGAGGGCCGAGGCTTGGCTGCAATGCGTATGGCCGTGGCCCGTTCGCCCTCGGAGCGCCTGGCAATGGTAAACACGCTCTGGCCGTGATCCAGATGGATCAAGTTGCCCTTGCCAAAGGTACAGCCCAACAGATATTGGATGGCGTCCACGGCGCAGTTATCCGTTTCCACCACGGCCACCAGCTCTTCGTCCGCTGCGCGAGGCCCGATCTCGCGCAGCGCGATCTCGGCCGCGCGCACCCCGGTCATGAGCCCAGGACATAGATGGCCATGGAACG
>JACIWY010000418.1 GCA_014360745.1 Chloroflexota bacterium | reverse complement strand
CAAGCCGGGGAAAAGCTCTGCCGCATCGCTTGCCTGCAAACCGAAACCGGCAACGCCGCCGGACAGGGCGGTTATGGCGCCTTGATGGGTTCGAAAAAGCTCAAAGCCATCGCCGTGCGCGGCCACGGCGGCGTGCGCGTGGCTGACCCCGCCCGGCTCATTGACTTGGTGCGCCGGAGCAGCCGAGAGGGCCTGGTGCCCGAAATCCTTCGTCCGCAGCCGGCCAGCCCGGCGCAGCCCGCCGTTGGGACGGTGCGCCGGCGCAAGTGCGGCTTTTGCCTGAGCCACTGCGCTCACCCCTTGCACATGAACGCCCCGGGCGAAGCCACTCCCGGGACGGTCACGGTGGCCCGACAATGCTACGGTTTTCGCTCCAGTGAACGCGGTCACCTGGAGGCGCGGGCCATGGCCAGCGATCTGGGGCTCAACGGTTGGGAGATATCCTACGGCATCATCCCTTGGCTGGAGATGTGTAAACAGCAGGGGCTGATCCAAGAGATCGGCGGGCTAGAGATTCCCGCACCCGACAAACCCATCGAGTACAACCGCGATGTCGTGCCCATTTCGGCCGAGTTCCTGCGCATGTTGCTCCGTAAAATCGCGTTCCGCGAGGATGAATTGGGCGATGCCCTCGCCGACGGCGCCTGTTACGCCGCAGACCGCCTCTTTGGCGGACAAGGTCGTCCCTTGCTGGACCATATTTACCCGCGCCATGCCGGGCAGACCTCGCACTGGAACGCGCATTGGGGCACGGGTGGGAACATCTACTTCCCTTTCTGGCTGGTACCGGTGCTGCAATGGTGCGTCGATACCCGTGACCCGGCCAGCGACTCGACTCATTCGTACACCACCCACGCCTCGCGCTACTTTCCTCAACACGGCCCCGATCGCGGTCCCCTTTCCTGGGAGGAAGCCCGCGAGGTTTGCCGCCGCGTCTATGGCACGCCAGACGTGTGCGACCCGCAATTCACCTACGACCGACCGGAAACCAAAGTTATCCCGGCGATCTATCACCATGACCAGGGAATGTTGGTCGAGTCGCTGGTATTGTGCGAATACGAATTTCCACGGATATTCACCATGCTCACCGAGGATCACGTCGCCGACACGGCCCTTATGGCCAAACTTTATTCTGCCTGCACCGGCATCGAGACGAGCAAAGAAGAGCTGGATCGGGCGGGAGAGCGAATCTTTAACCTGCTGCGGGCTATCGACATCCGTAACCATGGCCGAAGCCGGGCCGTCGACTGGCAGACCGCCGAAAGCCTAACTCACCCCGCCTTCACCGAAGGCGAGCAGTTGGATCTCGATCGTTTTGCGCCCATGCTAGACGAATACTATCGCCGACGCGGCTGGGACCCGGCCACAGGCTGGCCCACGCGAGAGCGGCTGGAAGCGCTCGGCCTGACCCAAGTCGCCGATGTGCTTGAACGACTGGCCGGGGAATCCTAATCCGCTATGAGGCAGCCATGGCTTGATCCTCCTCCTTCGGCGCCAAGTATTGCATCGTCAAATCGGGATAGACGACGACTCGTGCTCCATCCGGATGCCAGGCCAAAAGCCGATCCAACACCTCCTCCCAAGTGGTGACGAGGATCGGCGCAGGCTCGGCGCGGAAGAAGGCTAGGCTCGATTTCTCCGGATAGGGGTTAAAGAGGATCATCCGGCGGATGCCCGACGGCAATTGGCGCACCCGCACGGGTCGATCGTACCAGGTAGCCGGGCCGAAATCGCCCATCAAATAGTGCACCACCACGCCCTGCGGGGCCATCGAGATGGCTACCACGTCGCGCCCCTCTGGCGGCGCGCCATAATCCAAATAGGGCGCAAAGGCCGAGATCATGGCCTCATTGCCCTTGCCATAGCCATTGGTGATGACAATGTCGGCATCCGTCGCGGGCTCGGTGGCATAGACGCGCCGCGCCATGCGCACCCCCTGGCGCCACGCCTCCTTGTAATGGCCGGCCACCAAGCCCACCACGCCACGGCGCATGTTCAAAATCGAATTGACGATGAAATCGAGACCGGCCAATTCGGCGGCAGCGGCGATGTCTTGCCACAGCGGCCCCTCGGCCACACCGGCGCGCATGCTGGGGCCATGCCCTTCCTGCACCAAGCGCTGCCCCAGCGTGGTGTGATGGGCGCGAATCGTCGCGATCGAGACCACGCCGGGCAGAATGATTTTGGGCCCACCACCGAACCCCATCGAAGGATGAGGCAACACGGAGCCGATGCCGATGCGCAGATCGCAGGCCAACACCTCGTCGTTGACCTCCACCGGTGTGCCCTGCGCCGTCGTACCGACATACGAGCAGTGTTGGTAACAATTGTGATTATAGATGGGAAAACGGCGCAAAGCCTCCTCGCCGATCTTGCGGCGGATATCCTCGCGCGAATGGGCAGCATGGGTACCCAGTGCGATGATGATGCGAATGTGCTTATCCCTCAGACCGGCGGCCTGCAACTCTTCAACGACAAAGGGCCATAACCGCTCAACCGGCGTGGGGCGAGCGATATCATCAACGATGAGCACCGCCTCCCGCTTTCCACGGGCCAACTCGCGCAATGGCGGTGTGCCAACCGGATGACGCAAGGCCTCGCGTATTCCCTCATCGCTCAGCGGCGGCAGGTCGGCGCCGGGCATCTTGCGCACCTCCACCTGCCACGACGCCGGTAGCTTTAGCTCCAGATCGGTGTCGCCAAAGAAGGCCAGTTGTGGGACGCGGACCGTCTGCGTTTCCATCTATCTACCTCTTGTTCATAGAGTGTAAATGCTTGTCCGCTATGCTACCCGCTGTGGGGCCACGTTGTCAAAAGAAGCACTACGCAGACTTGACAGCGCAATGCTTCTTGTGCTATAATGGCAACATACGATAGGGGGGTATCCCATCTCCCTGTTGAGGGTAGCCATGCAGATTGTCAAGCATGTCCCAGAAGTGCAGGTGCCGAGGATCAGTCGACGGCTTTGCAGGGCCTGTCGCACTTGCGAAGCGCGGCTTGCCTGCGACAGACGTGCCATCTTGCGTATCGACCAAGATGAGATGCCTTGGATCGACGCTTCCAGATGCTTTGGCTGCCACGCATGCATTGCCGCTTGCCGTTTCGGCGCCGTGGGCGTCGAGACTTGGGCAGAGGAAGGAGATTCTCGATGAAATTCTGGGGCCGCAACAAGAGCGAGCCACAACAAAAAGGAGTAGGAGGAACGATGGCCGAAAATATCAAACACGTGACGGATGCTACCTACGATCAGGACGTGTTACAGGCAAAACTGCCCGTCTTGGTGGATTTCTGGGCGCCTTGGTGTGGCCCTTGCCGCATGATCGCGCCGATTGTGGAGGAACTGGCTCAGGAATATGAGGGCAAATTGCTCTTTGCCAAAGTGAACACCGACGAAAACACCGAGACGCCCGGTAAACTGGGCATCCGTGGCATCCCTACGTTGAT
>JACIWY010000417.1 GCA_014360745.1 Chloroflexota bacterium | reverse complement strand
AAATCGCACGTGGGTTAGGCACCCACAAGATGAACCTGCGCCTGGTACCCAAACAAGGCAGAGGGGGAGTCGTCTTGTTGGATGATACGTATAATTCGAGCCCAGCCTCAGCGCAGGCTGCCCTTGACCTGCTAGCCGAGCTGCCCGGCCGACATCTGGCCGTCTTGGGAGACATGTTAGAACTGGGTGCCTACGAACTGGAGGGACACCGTCAGGTAGGTCAACATTGCGCCCAGGTGTTGGCGCCCGGCGTCGATGTGTTGATCGCCGTCGGCCCCCGCGCCCGACACATAGCCGACGCGGCGCTGGCAGCGGGTATGGACGAGAGTTTGGTATACACACCGGCCGACAATCCATCGGCATTGGAACTCATCCGTTCCTTGACCCAACCAGGGGATATAGTGCTCGTCAAGGGCTCGCGAGGCATGGCCATGGAGCAAATCGTCGATCCGCTCACTACAGACGATCGGGGAGCTCAGCATGGTTAAGGATTTGGTCGTAGAAGCGGCACTCGTCGGCGCGGCCACTTTTCTTGCCCTACTTCCCTGGGGCAATGCAGTCGTACGGGCGTTGCTGAAACGCGGCATCGGGAAACAAATCCGCGCCGACGAGCCGGAAGTACACAGGGCCAAATCGGGCACGGCGACCATGGGCGGAATCTATTTTCTGGCCGGCATCACCCTCGTCACGGCCATCCTGGCAGCAGCAAAACAACCCGAAGGGTTAGCCCCCTTGATTGCCATGCTCGGCTATGGGTTGCTTGGCGCCTTCGACGATTGGCGCGGCTTGCAGGATCGCGGCGGTGTGGGCTGGGCTGCACGGAGCAAATTCCCGGTGCAATGGGGAACGGCGTTGATTCTGGCGGTTGCTGCCTACCCTTTAATGGGCCACCCGAGGATGCTTCTCCCTTTGAACGGGCTGGTGATCGACCTGGGCTGGTGGAACGTACCGATCCTGGCCTTCCTGATCGTGGCTTTTTCCAACGCCGTCAATCTGACCGATGGCCTTGACGGCTTGGCGGGAGGCACAAGCGCCATCGCCTTTTTGGCCTTTGGCACGCTGGCCGTAGCGGAGGGATTAGGAGGACTGGCCTCCTTTTGCGCCGCAACTGTCGGCGCTCTGGGCGCGTTTTTATGGTATAACGCCCATCCCGCGCAGATGTTCATGGGTGATCTCGGCTCTCAGGCGTTGGGCGCCGGCTTGGCCGTCGTGGCGGTGCAGTCGGGCCATTGGTTGCTGTTGCCGGTGATCGGCGCGATCCTTCTGATCGAAATGCTTTCGGTTATGCTCCAAGTGGGCTATTTCAAATATACTCACTACAAATACGGCACAGGGCGTAGGGTATTTCGCATGTCGCCTATTCACTATCATTTCGAGTTAGGAGGATGGTCGGAGGTACAAATCGTCACGCGCGCCTGGGCACTGGCCGCCGCTACGGCGGCGGTGGGCATCGTCTTGGGGATGGGAGCGGGATGAAAGATCTCAACAACCACCTTGCCCAATTGAGTCTCTTGCAGGTGCTCGTCGTGGGCGCAGCCCGCGAAGGCTGTTCTCTGGTGCGCTTCTTTGCTCGCATTGGGGCCCAAGTGACACTGAACGACATCAAACCAGCCGAAGCTCTGATGGAGGCGCTGGCCAGCTTGCGCAATGTCCCTTGTCAGCTGGCGTTAGGACAGATCTTGCCCGAACTAGATGGCGTGGACGTGCTCTTTATCAGTCCGGGTGTGCCGCCCACGGCGCCAGTGGTGCAGGAAGCACGCCGTCGTGGCTTGCCCATCAGCAGCGAGCCTCGGCTCCTGGCTCAACTTTGCCCGGCGCCCATCGTCGGCGTCACTGGCTCAAGCGGCAAAACGACCACCACCACCCTTATAGGCGAGATGCAGCGCGCGGCCGGGCGGAACGTGTGGGTAGGAGGCAATATCGGCCGGCCTCTGCTGGAAAGAGTACTGGATGAAGCAGCGCCCGATATAGCGGTGGTGGAGCTCTCCAGCTTTCAATTGGAACTGTTCAACCCCGACTATCAGGGAGCGGAAACGGAGATGCGGCGTTCACCAGTCTCGCATGCCGTCTATACCGGAGGCTGGAGCCCTCATGTAGCGACGATTCTCAACATCACGCCAAACCATTTGGATCGCCACCCGACAATGGCCGACTATGTCTGGGCCAAGGCACAGATCTTGCGTTTTCAGCAGGCCGGAGATTGGGCGGTGCTGAATCGCGATGACCCGTTGAGTTGGGAGCTGTCTCAAGCGGACAAGGGGGTCGTGCAGGGCGAGATCTTGGCCTTTAGCTTGCAAGAGCAAGTGCCTATCGGCGCTTTTTTGCGTGGCGAGACGCTAACTCTTCGTGACGGCATTCGCGAGCGCCCCATCTGCGCCATGTCCGAGATCAAGCTGCGCGGCTGGCACAATGTGGCCAACGTTCTGGCAGCCGCCTGCTGCGCATGGGCCAGCGGCCTGGAGATCGACCCCATCCGCGAGGTAGCCACCACGTTCACCGGCGTGCCCCACCGTTTGGAGCCGGTGTGTCGTTGGCGCGATGTGCTTTATGTCAACGATTCTATCGCCACTTCGCCCGAACGCGCCATCGCCGCTTTGCACTCCTTCCGCGAACCCCTTATTTTGCTGGCGGGGGGACGTGATAAACACCTGCCCTGGGACGATTGGGCAGATCTCGTGCTAAAAAGAGTGCGCTCGGTGGTGGCTTTTGGCGAGGCTGTGCCGATCATCGTCCGAGCGTTGGAGCAGGCCCAAGCCCGCGCCGGTGCGAGTGTCGAACAAGGGCCGACGCTGCACACGGTGGCTTCGCTGGAAGATGCTGTGGCGCTGGCAGCCTCGCTGGCCCAACCGGGAGATGTGGTGTTGCTTTCGCCAGGCGGCACCAGCTTTGACGCCTTTAGGGATTTCGAAGACCGCGGGCGCCGTTTCCGCGAGCTGGTCGTGGCGTTGGCGGCCGAGGACACACAGACCAAATCGGTATCATCCACAAGCCTTTGAACATCTGTTGCAACATATTGGAGTGATCGCCTATGCTGAGTCAACAGCGATTGATACGCCAGAATGGTCGGCTCGCTCGGACCGATTGGGGGCTTTTGTTCATCGTCTCTTTTTTGCTGATCACCGGCCTGGTGATGGTATACAGCGCTTCATATGGCTTTGCCCTCTACGAAGGCGGCGTCTATCAAGGCCAACCGGCGTATTTCTTTCGTCGCCAGGTCATATTTATGTTCCTTGGCTTGGCGGGGATGCTGATCTGTTGGCGTATCGACTATCACTGGTATCAACGTTTGGCGACCCCGATCCTCATCGGCACCATGGGCGTGCTGATCGTGATGGCTGCGTTGGGGCGACGGTGGGGATTTACCTCCAGTATCGCCAGTTCCGTGCAACCGGTAGAGCTGGCCAAGATCGGGGCCATAATCTACATTGCCGTATGGCTGGCCTCACGAGGCGCGCAGCTCGGCGATATCAACTTGG
>JACIWY010000416.1 GCA_014360745.1 Chloroflexota bacterium | reverse complement strand
CAAGATCACGCCGCGCAACAATTGCACAGCCTGCGTGCCGCGCACCATGAGCAACACGCCATAGATGACGATGGCGACGAGGAGGATATCGATGATATTGCGCAGATCGAGCTTGGATAGGATCCAAAAAACGTTCGCCACCCTTACGCTACCCCTTGAGCAAGTCTGCGAGGATCGCCTTTTGGGCGTGGAGCCGGTTTTCCGCCTGGTCGAATAACCAGGAGTGAGGGCCATCGGCGATCTCGTCGGTGATCTCCTCGCCGCGGTGCGCCGGCAGACAATGCATAACCCCCACTTCCGCCTTGGCCAACGAGACAAGCTCGGCATTCACCTGATAGGGCGGAAAGATCTGCCTACGCTGCGCAGCTTCGGCTTCCTGCCCCATGCTCGTCCACGTATCGGTATAAATGACATCGGCGCCGCGCACCGCCTCTCGCGGATCATGGGTGATGTATATCAAAGCGCCCGTCTCCGCAGCCAGCGCCTGGGCCTGTTTTACCACTTGGTCCAGAGGCTCGTAGCCCTTGGGGGTAGCAGCCACTAGATGCATCCCCGTTTGTGCCGCCCCGAAAAGCAGCGAATGGAGTACATTATTGCCGTCTCCCACATAGGCTAGCTTGACGCCATAAAGCGTGCCCTTCTTTTCCAGAACCGTAAGCAGATCGGCCAACCCCTGACATGGGTGGTTAAAATCGGAAAGGCCATTGATGACGGGCACCGTGGCCCAACGGGCCAACTCTACCACATGATCGTGGGTAAATACGCGGGCCATGATGGCATCCACATAGCGGCTGAGCACGCGGGCCACGTCGGGAATGCTCTCGCGCTCGCCAAGGCGAATCTCATCAGGCGAAAGGTAAACGGCCCTCCCTCCTAGTTGAGCCATGCCCACATCGAACGAGACCCTGGTGCGCAAAGAGGGCTTTTGAAAGATCATGGCCAAGGTCTTGCCGGCCAATGGGGCAGCGTTCTTTCCCGATGCCCACTCCGCTTTGAGTTTCAGGGCCAATGCCAACAAACCGCGCACCTGCGCAGGGGTCAGGTCTGCCAAGCTGAGGAAATCGCGCTTCACGGGTTAATCCTTTCCTGCGACTGAATAAATCGTGCACCGACCCGCTCGGGCTGCTGCAAAGCAATGGGCTTGCGCGCATGGACGAGGTCGTAATGTATCTGCCAGCGTTTGGTGTCGATGTCCCTCAAGCCCATCTCGCGCAGTCGGACCTCCAGCCGCCCCCGCCCGGCCAAACGGCCGGGAAATAAACGTGCCTCCCAGCCCACACGGTTCGAGAGCCAAAGGACACCGCCGGGCTTAAGCACCCGCACCATTTCGCGCAGCGCCCTATCCGGGGCGACGACAAATTCTAATGCTTCTAAACAGGTTACCGCGTCAAAAACGGCGTTGTCAAAAGGCAGCGCCACGGCATCTGCCCGAAGCCAGGCGATACGCCCCCTGAATTCGGCCGCCGCCGCTTGCGCCTCGGCTAACATCTGCCGCGATCGATCCACCCCGATGATATAGGCACCATCGTTCCCCGCCCGCCTTATAGCCAAAGGGACACGGCCCGTGCCCGTAGCGACATCCAAGATGCGCGGCGCGCCCATGCCATGGAGGCTAGAACAAATAGGTAACCCGACGTAATAAACCTCGTTGATATAGCGCAAATCCTTGATCTTGTCATAGCGCCGCGCCGCCCAATCGTACATCAGGATCACAGCGGATGTGCCCAGGTAGGTGCCCTCGGTGATGACCAAAAGCCAATAGGCCACGGCGCCTACCAAGGCCACCAAGACGGCACCCACCGCGATCCACAACACGGCCATTTGTTGCGCCGTTTACCCTTCCTAAAAAGTGCCCCTAGGTAGCGGGCACCTTCTGAGGTACTCGCCACTTCCAAAGGTGCCCATCACCTGATAGATGGACGACACATTATAACACCCCAGCCCCCGATACAGCAAGACGGACTCGAGCGCAACAAGCCCCGAGCCCGCCTACCAGCGCGCTGTCACCTAGCCCTGAACGACGACCTCCTTCGCCGCAGAGCCCCGTTCCGTCTCTTCCAATCTATACTCAACTGTTTGCCCACGCCGAGGCACTTTGCCCCTCACCTCCGAGACGTGAATAAAGACATCCCCGCCTTGCTCATCTTGCGCAAAGCCATACCCTTTGCGGCGATCATACCATTTGACCACACCGCGACGTCGGCGCAACAAATGTTGCAAGGCGCGACAACCCGGGCAAAGCACATAAGGCGCACTATGGCCCTCCCGAGCGTGTTGACGCTGTTCGGCCACCGTGTAGAGAAAGCGCGTTTGACAGCGAGCACAGACGAGTTCGCGATCTCGAAGGGGGGACATTCAGCTTTCCTGCTCCCCGCCGTTCCCCGTTTCTTCCGCAGGAGCCGCCTCGTCGGCCTGATCGGGAGCCTGGCTCAAGCTGAGGCTAATACGATGTCGCTCGGCATCCACGTTGAGCACCAGGAGCGTCAACTCCTGGCCCTCCTGGACAATATGGGAAGCATCCATTACGGTGCTCTGGTCTAACTCCGAGATGTGCACCAACCCTTCGACCCCGGGCTCCAACTCGACGAAGGCACCGAATTCCACCAGATGGGTCACCCTGCCGGTAACCAATTGGCCCGGGCGATACCTAGCTTCTACATCGGCCCAAGGGTCAGGTTGGGTACGCTTGAGGCTCAGACCAATGCGTTGACGCTCGCGATCCACATTCAGCACATACACCTCGACCTCGTCGCCGATCTTGAGAATTTCGCCGGGATGTTCAACGCGCCCCCAGGAAAGCTCGGACAAATGAATAAGGCCGTCGATGCCGCCCAGGTCAACAAAGGCACCGAAATCCACCAAATTACTGACCACCCCCGTGCGAATCTGCCCCTCCTCAAGCTCCGCAAGCAGCTGCTCGCGTTGTTGAGCTCGCCACTCGCGCCGGGCAGCGCGTTCGGAGAGGATGAGCCTGCGGCGACGACGGTTCACCTCGATGACCTTGACCGCCAACTCGCGGCCTACCATCTCCGCCAAGGCATCGGTCTGGGCGTCCTGGGCCCGACCTCGCCGCAAGTCGACGATCTGCGACGCCGGTATAAAGCCTTGAAGATTGCCAAAAACGCACAGCGCGCCCCCTTTGTTATAACCGGTAACCCGCACGCGAATGATCTCCCCACTATCCAGCAACTCGTGGGCGCGCTGCCATTCCTCATACTCGCGGGCCAATTGCAACGAGACGATCGGCGTCCCCGTTACCCGGTCGGTGCGCACGACATACACATAGACTCGATCGCCAACTTTGAGCGCGTTGAGCTGTTTGGGATCCATCTCCTGCACCTCGTGCGCGGCAACGAGCGCGTCTTGTTTGAGCCCGATGTCCAGGACGATCTCACCCGGCCGGATGCAAAGAATCTCCCCTTCGCGGATATCCCCCCTCTTGGGCTCGATATAATCATACGCTTCGCCCATCCGCTT
>JACIWY010000415.1 GCA_014360745.1 Chloroflexota bacterium | reverse complement strand
GGGCTTTTGGCCGTTTTGCGCTTGAAGCCGGCTTATGCCGCGCTCGGAGCGCGTTGGGGAGGCGGCGCCCGCAGGGGCGGCGCCTGGGGGAACGGCGGACGTTTGTACGCGCGAAGTTTGGGCTACCATAAGCGGGGCCTTGATTCGAGTTGGATGCGCACTTCGGCGCGCATGCCGGGGAGGAGGGGATAACCCTCGCTGTCTACCGAAATGATCACCGGCACGTCGGTGGCCGAGTTGGCGCCCATCGTTCCCGTGCTGCCTAGGGTGGAAGCTGCGACCTGCGCGGCGGTCGCTGCGCCGACCTGCTCGACCCGCCCCCAAAAGATCCGTCGCTTGGTGCGGGTAAAGACGCGGACGCGGACCCGTTGCCCGATGCGCACTTGGGGCGCTCGGCTCTGGTGAATGTCAGCCGAGACCCAAACCCGTTCGGGATTGACCAGAGTGAGCAATGTCTGCCCGGCGGCCAGGGTGTCGCCCGGGTCGGCGGCGATATAGGCGACCACACCGTTCACCGGAGCCAACAGAGGGATGAGCAAAGTGCCCTCCGTACCGACCATCCTAAGCAGGGCAATTTGTTCGCCCTTCATTACGGGATCGCCGAGTTCCACACCAAGTTCCTCGACGCGGGCCATGGCCGGCCCGCGAACCTCGACGACTTGGCCCTTTATCTGGGCTTTGAGCGTATCGACATGGGTGATGTTCAACCAGGCAAAATACCCGGCCAGGCCAAGAATGGCAAGGATGACGACGACCGCCACAGCGATGATGGCGCGAAAACGCTTATCCATGGTCTATTCCCCCTCGGTGGCCTGCGGCAGGGTGTAAACGGGAAAGGTTGACAAAAGGACCTGCTCGCCCTCAGCTAGGCCGGTGAGGATTTCAACCTCGCGGCCTTGAGCCATGCCGACGGTCACCGGTGTGAGGACGGCCTGGCCATCGCGCAGCACCTGGGCGCTCCAACCCCCGCGGTCGAGTCGCAGGGCATTGCGCGGCAGCACCAAGGCGACCTTTTGCGCGGTGATGATCTCCACGTCAGCGGTCATGCCCGGGCGCAGGAGCAGCGAAGGGTCGGGCAGCTGCACGGTGACCTCATAGGCAGCCGGTGACTTGGACACGGATAGGGGTGAAACTCGGCTGATCTGGCCGCTTAGCGTCATATCAGGAAGGGCCGGAAAATGCAGAGAGACTTGTTGCCCCGGCCGTACCTGGGCGATGTGGGTTTCGTGTACGTAAGCGATGACTTCTTGATGAGCCAGATCTATCAATTCGATTGCCGGCGCTCCGGCGGCTACGATCTCGCCGACGGCGACCTTCTCGGCCATGACGAGCCCATCATGGGGAGCGGTAAGGCGGGTGGCGGAGAGGCGTTCGCGAGCCTGCTTCACGGCGACCTCGGCCTGCTGCACCTGGGCCTGGGCGACGGCGATGGCGCGGGCGTCGGGGAGGGCGTTCAGGCGATCGATCTCGGCTTGAGCGCGGGCGACCTCGGCAGCGGCGGCCTCGACGGCGGCTCCGCCGCCGGCGCGCAGACGTTCCAAACGGGCCTGGGCCTCGACGATATTGGCCTTGGCCCGTTCTATCTTGTCCTCGGTGGGCGGCGCCGTGGCCAAATTGTAAGCGCCAAGGGCGCGCTCATACTCGATGGTGGCTTGTTCGAGGGCCGCAGCCTGGGGGCTGGCGCCAAAACCCTCGCGCCAGGCGAAGCGATCGTAATTGGCCTGGGCCTGCCGAAGGTTCACTTTGGCCCGCTCCAGGTCGGCACTGAGCACCCGCAGTTGATCGGGGTTGGGGCCGGCGATGAGCTGATCGTAGGCCACCTGGGCACTGCGCAGGTCGGCCTCGGCGGCGGCGATCTCGGCGCGCAACGGGCCGGCGGCAGCCTCGCGGTAACGCGACTCGGCGGCAGCCAGCGCCGCCTGGGCGGCGCTGAGCTCGGCGGCGCGCGGCCCTTGTTGGGCCTGCGCCAAGCGGGCTTGGGCGACGGCCAAGGCGGCCTCGGCAGCCTCAACGGCCAGAAGCAGTTCATCGGTTTCCAGCTCGGCCAGCAGCTGGCCTTGGCGCACTTGTTGCCCTTCGGTGATGTGGACGGCCGCTACGCGACCCGATACCGGAAAGCTCAACGCGACCGGATCGGGCTCGGCAACGGCCCCGGCCGCCTTGACGACGGCGGTGAGCTCGCGGCGCTCGACGGTTATGGTGCGTATGATTTGAGGGGGAAGGGTTGGATCGGCCAACCACCACACATAGGCCAGGGCAAAGGCGCCGGCGAAGAGCAGTACGCTCACCGCCACGGCTGCCCACAGTCTCCAATTCTTCACAGCGGTCTCCTTCTTGGTCGAGGAGGCGAGCAGGTGCGACACACAGGGCGGCACATAGCCTATCCCGATGGTTCATGCGAAACGAAAGCATTATCGGGGGGCTTGTGCTGCCGGTGATCCGAACGTAGGAACAAAGGCTATTGCTTGTACAGTGTATATATGATAGCCCATTTTGGCTCAGGATGCAAACGGCTTGGTGCCCCAGATGACGGGCAGAGTGCCCGCCACCCAGCCTGCTCTTTTCAGGGTAATATTTTGCCATCTGAGACGTCATGGCAATCGGAAAAGGATGAAATGTGCGAATGCCCCAAGATCGACCTTTACGGGACCTTTACTTCCGGGCTGAATGGGCAGTGGCGCCGGTTTAGGGCGGGTTTACGGCCTCCTACGCATGGGGCGCTACGATATTGTAAGGCCTGACATTCTCGGGCATCGGAGCCAAAGCCCGGCGAGAGTTCGGTAGTGGCGTCTTTGTTTCGGTGATCGGCAGGAAAAGGAGAGAAAAGGATGTTCGGGAAGGCTGGACGAGTGTGGAGGGTGGTCGCGCTGCTACTGGCGCTGCTGCTCATCGGTACGATGGGCGTAGCGGCGAAAAAGCCGGTAGGCCCGGCGGCCGAGGACGAGGATGGCGTCATCTACGCTTGCCGCAAGAAGCTCAACGGCCAATTGCGCATGGTGCGGAGCTGTGAACAGTGCCGCAAGTCGGAAGTGTGCGTCTCGTGGAACGCCACCGGACCGGAGGGTCCACAGGGGCCGGCAGGTCCGGAAGGCCCGATGGGCCCGCAAGGGCCGCAAGGCGAGCCGGGGCCACAGGGGCCTCCAGGCCCGGAAGGCCCGATGGGCCCGCAAGGGCCACAGGGTGAGCCGGGCGAGTGCACATGCCCCATCACTCTGGAGGAGTACCAAGCTCTGCTCGATAGGGTAGCGGCATTGGAGGCAGCGGTCTTTGGACAACCATAAGGGCATCCGTTAGCGCCGGGCGCTGCGTTGCCATGGGTATGGGTGTGGAACGCAAAGGGAGGCCTATCGCCTCCCTTTGTTGTGTGTGGCGTGACATCAGGAGCATGTAGCGGGGCTTGATCACGGCAGATTAATAATTTTATACCTATTGTAAACCTGATTGTAACCTTCCTTTGCTATACTAGAAATCGTGGAAATGGCCCTTGTTCTGGG
>JACIWY010000414.1 GCA_014360745.1 Chloroflexota bacterium | reverse complement strand
TAATCTCCATGGGCCCAGTTGGGATCTGCCATGATGGCTTGGCGGCCTACCTCGTTGAAGGCGATGGCCTGAGCGCTCAGGCGCGCCGAAGTGGCGATGGCATGTACCGAGGCCACCCGTTCGGGGTAACGCACGGCCCATTCCAAGGCCTGGAATCCCCCCATACTGCCTCCGGTGACGGCCAGCAGCCGCTCGATGCCCAGATGATCGATGAGCAATTTCTGTGCGCGCACCATGTCGCCGATGGTCACCATCGGAAAGTCAAGCCCATAAGGCTTGCCCGTCTTGGGGTTTATGCTCGATGGCCCGGTGCTGCCTTTGCAACCACCCAAGATGTTGGAACAAATGACAAAGTATTTGTTGGTGTCGTATGCTTTGCCCGGGCCCACGGCAATGTCCCACCAGCCTGCCTTGCGATCCTCAGGAGAGTGGATGCCGGCCACGTGGGCATCGCCCGAAAGGGCGTGCAAGATGAGCACGGCGTTATCGCGTTGGGGTGACAGCTCGCCATAGGTTTCGTAGGCAATGGTGACCTCGGGCAATGAGCGACCGCATTCCAGAGGAAAACCCTCTTCGCCCAGAGGAGGGCTCCAATATTGAGTTTCTACCAGGCCGATGCTATGCTCATCTGGCGCCGAATATTCAGGTACGTCGTGGATGTCGTTCTCCATGGTGCCCCCTCTGTCAGACCTTGACCAATGCCTGATCTAGATCGGCCAGGATATCCTCAATGCTTTCGATGCCAATAGAGAGCCGCACAAAGTCGGGCGTCACACCGGCAGCGAGTTGTTCCTCTTCGCTGAGTTGTTGATGTGTCGTCGAAGCGGGGTGAATGGCCAGGCTGCGCGCGTCGCCGATGTTGGCCAGGTGGCTGAACAAGCGCAAACTCTCGATGAAACGACGCCCGGCCTCGCGCCCACCTTGGACGCCAAAGCCCACCAATCCGCTGGCGCCCTTGGGCAGATAGCGTTGGGCCAGGTCGTAGGTGGGGTGGCTAGGCAGGCCTGGATAGAGCACCCAAGACACCTTGGGGTGCCTCTCGAGATGGCGAGCGACGGCTAGAGCGTTCTCAGAATGGCGGGCCATGCGTAGGCTGAGGGTCTCGATGCCCTGCAAAATAAGAAAAGCGTTAAACGGGCTCAGACAGCCGCCCAGGTCGCGAAGCTGGCGCACGCGGGTGCGGACGGCAAAGGTTTGATCTCCGAAGGTGCTGTAGAAACGGAGGCCGTGATAGCTGGGATCGGGCTCCACAAACTCTGGAAAACGCCCGTTGTCCCAGGGGAACTTGCCGCCATCCACCAATATTCCACCGATGGAGTTGCCATGTCCGCCAAGGTATTTGGTCAAACTATGCATGACGATATCTGCGCCGTGCTCGATAGGACGGCAAAGAGCCGGACTGGCGGTGGTGTTGTCTACCATCACCGGCACGCCCCGCGCATGGGCTACCTCGGCGATGGCTTGAAGATCGGGCACGGTGAGTTTGGGGTTGCCGATCGTCTCCAAGAAGACAACCTTGGTCCGTTCACCGATGGCTGCCGCAAAGGATTCGGGCTTGTCATCTTCGACCCAGACGGTGCGAATGCCCATGCGTGGCAGGGTGGTGCTGAAAAGGGTCACCGTGCCGCCATAGAGCCGGGTTGTGGATACGATCTCGTCGCCCTGGGTGCACAGCGTCAGGATAGCAGCGGAGATGGCGGCCATTCCGCTGGCAAAGGCCAGCCCGGCCACCCCGCCCTCCAGAGCGGCCACGCGCTGCTCCAGCACGGCCGTGGTGGGGTTCATGATGCGGGTGTAAATGTTCCCCGCCTCCTCCAGGGCAAAGAGCCGCGCGGCATGAGCGGTATCCTTAAAGACATAGCTCGTAGTTTGCCAGATCGGCACCGCGCGAGCGCCGGTTTCATCGGGTGTGTATCCGGCGTGGAGGGCCAGCGTGTCGAACCCGGTATATTTATCCATCGTCCTGATCTCCTCTAGCAACGTGTTTAAAAGTCGCGCAGCGGCTCGGGCGCTATGGCACGCAATGCTTCTACTGCAGCAGCGACTTGGTCGATCGTATAATCGATATCTTCGGCGCTGGTGCCATGGCCCAGAGAAAAACGCAAGCTGGCCTGGGCGCGGTTACGCCCGAGGCCCATAGCCATCAACACATGGGAGGGATCGGTAGACCCTGCGCTGCATGCCGAGCCGGTGGAGACGGCGATCCCTTGCGTATCCAGGGCCAAGAGCAAAGATTCTCCCTCCGTGCCGGCAAAGCTCATATTCAAGATGTTGGGCAGCCGATGTTGAGGATCGCCGTTGAGCGCCGTTCCAGCAATGCGTTGGCCGAGGCCGCGCTCCAGGCGATCGCGCAGGGTGCCTAGGCGAGCCGACTCGGTTTCCATCTCGGCAACGGCCAACTCCAATGCTTTGGCCAACCCCACGACGCCGGCGATGTTCTCGGTGCCGGGGCAGAGTTCGCGTTCTTGATGACCACCATGCAAGATAGGAGCAATAGGTGTGTCGCGCCGGACATAGAGCGCACCGATTCCTTTGGGACCGTTGAATTTATGAGCCGTCAGGGTGAGCAGATCGACACCGAGCGCATCGACATCCACGGACATCTTGCCTATGGCCTGCACGGCATCCGTATGCACCGGCACGCCCCGGTCGTGAGCCAGCTCGACGACCTCGCGCAACGGTTGAATCGTGCCCGTCTCGTTGTTGGCCAGCATAATGCTGACTAATACGGTGTCGGAGGACAGCGCATCCTCCAGCGCCTGAAGATCGACGATGCCGGTTCGGCTCACGGGCAAATAGGTAACCCTTACTCCTTGATTTTCGAGATCATGGCAGGTGTGCAACACGGCATGGTGCTCGATAGCCGAGGTGATGATGTGAGGCGACGGCTTGGCAGAAGCCTTGACCACCCCGCGCAGAGCCAAATTGTCGCCTACGGTGCCCCCGGGGGTGAAATAGATCTCCTTGGCGTCGGCGCCCAGAAGAGAGGCCACGCGATGGCGCGATTCTTCAAGGGTGCGTTTGGCCTGCTGCCCAAAGGTGTGCAGGCTGGATGCGTTGCCGATGACCTCGGTGTAAGCGGAACACATGGCTTCCAGAACCTCTTTTCGTATTGGCGAAGTAGCGGCATGATCCAAATAAACTCTACGCATCGTCTCGCTCCTTTTCCAAAGCTTGTGAAGCGATTATCGACTGGCGTGACAAAGCCTCGTTCATGCTGCCGCTGCGAAAGCCATCCAGATCGATGGTAACGTAGGTGTAACCCAACGCTTTGAGTGCCTCAACCACATGCCTCCTTAAGGGCTCATCGAGGAGGCGCTGCAGATTGTGAGGCTCGATCTCGATACGCGCCACAGGGCCGTGGTGCCGTACGCGCACCTGGCGAAAGCCCATTTCGTGGCGCAACAATTCCTCAGCCTGTTCAATGATGCGCAGATCACCCTCGGTGATCGCTTGGCCATAGGGGATGCGCGAGGAGAGACAGGCCATGGCCGGCTTA
>JACIWY010000413.1 GCA_014360745.1 Chloroflexota bacterium | reverse complement strand
TTCATCTTGCCGATGTGATGGCGCCGAGCGGCGTTATGTTTGTGCGGCATGCTGGACCAATCAAGCTATTTTGATCCCCGCCGCATAGACGCAAAACGTTGAAATCTTATCCCTGCACCAATGCCATGCTCCGGCGCTAGTAGTGATGCACATAGGTGCCCGGCGCGGCAAAAATTGGCGCATAGCCCTTGTCTGGCGCGCCCATGGTCGGAACGGCCGCCTTACCGCTGCTCTTATTCGCCAACCATCGGGACCACTCCGGCCACCACGAGCCAGGTTTTGGTGGATTCTCGGCAAACCAGGCCTCAGGGCCGACATAAAGTGCGCCAGCGGGGCGGTGCGAGATGCGATAATGCCGCCCGGCGTGACCTGGCTCGCTGAGAATGCCGAACCGGTCGTTGGCTGAACAATCGTGCGGAGAATTCGCTCCTGCCATCTCGACGACGGGAACGAGCGATGCTGCGGTTCCGACGCATGCGAAGTTTACAGAAATTCGTCTCGGTCCACACCTCGGTCTGCAATCATTTCAACCAGGAGCGTCATCTCTACTCTTGACAAAGTTTCAAAAGCCAAACGCGCCGCCGCTCTTGCTGAGTGGCGTCAGTTCGGCGCGGCATAATGGACAGCCTTCTTGCCACTGTAGTGCCCTGTTCTCATCCGTCTGACAGGACCTACGACGCTGTTCTCCATCACAGTGCAGGCGCAAGGGTCGTCCTTCCACCGCGCTCGAACGCGGTGGAACGGCCTAACGCCCAGGCGTCCTGCCAGAGGCGACCACATAGCCTCCATGCAGATAGACGGCCAGCTAAAATGGCAGGCATCTACCGGCTATGGCAAGCGGGCACTGATCGAAACCGCGATGGCTCGATACAAAGGCGTCATTGGACAGCATTTGCGCGCTCGGTCATTCCTCGCTCAACGGACAGAAGCGGCGATCGGCGTCGCCATTCTTAACCGAACGCTCGCCTGCGGACGCCCGAAATCCGTTCGTTGCCAAGCATCGGCGAGAGCAACCAAATAAGCGGGCCCATCAAAGACCGAATTCCGCACATATGCTGATCAACGCACCAACGCTGCAAAACGTTGAAATCTTATCCGTGCACCAACGCCGGATTGATCGGGATCAATGCGCGTTTCCGAAATTCCCCTAATCTTCAGATATGCGCCGCTTGGCACGAAGGGAGCAGTCCATGGACAAGGATCGGGTGATCGGTTCCGCGAAGGTCGTAAAGGGAAAGGTCAAGGAGGCGGTCGGGAAGGCGGTCGGGAAGGCGGTCGGAGACGCCAAGCTCGAGGCTGAAGGCAAGGCCGACAAGGCCGAGGGCAAGGTTCAGAATATCGTCGGCGGCATTAAAGATGCGCTGCGCGGTGAGTGACCGTCAGGTTCGGGTAGCAGCTTCCGCGCACCAGCGCCGCGATCCATGGAAGGTGTCGCCATGGTCGGGGTGCACGCCACACGCAGGGCGTGGGGAGGCGCAATCAAGATGAGCCGCAATGCCCTCTATCTCGTCATCGGTCTGCTTGCCGCCGTCGTCCTTGTTGTGGGCTACCAATACTATCAGGAAAGCCGGAGCCGGAGCGGCATCGAAATCGAGATCGGCGAGCACGGCGTCTCGATAGAGGAGAGATAACTCGTCGGATCTTCTCCGGCTGCAGGTTCGCAGGACGCACCGGGTGAGACCTGCGGACACGTCCGGTTCTAGGAAAATCTCTGGATCGTCAGGTTTTTTTACATCGAAAGGGAAGCAGAAATGTCGCTTGGTACCATTCTTCTCATCATTCTCGTCATCTTCCTGCTTGGGGGCTTCAGCGGCCGCTTCGGCGGATACGGCTATGGCTTCGGTCATGGCGGGATCGGCGTGATCGGCGTCCTGATCATCATTCTTCTGGTTCTGGTGCTCACCGGACGTCTCTGACCGCCTGTCGGTCAGGCAACCCGAGTTTGGAAGGGAGAAAGCATGGCCATCACGAGTCAGGAAGCGAAGCCGAGGGTCGATAGCAGGACGTCCGGGAAACTCGGATTAGTCGCGCTTGTCGCCCTCGTCGTAGGTTCAATGATTGGCGGCGGCGTTTTCAGCCTGCCGCAGAACATGGCCAAGGGTGCATCTCCGGGTGCCGTCGTCATTGGCTGGCTGATCACCGGCATCGGCATGCTGGCGCTGGCCTTCGTCTATCAGGGACTGTCGACCCGAAAGCCTGCGCTCGACGCCGGTCCCTATTCCTATGCCCGTGCCGGCTTCGGCGATTTCGTCGGCTTTAACAGCGCTTGGGGATACTGGCTCAGCGCCTGGCTCGGCAACGTTTCGTATGTCGTGCTTATCTTCGGCGCCATGAGCTATTTTTATCCGGCCTTCGGTGCCGAGGGAAACACGGTGCAGGCGATCATCGGCGCCTCGGTCGTTCTGTGGATTACCCATGCCCTTATCCTAATGGGTATCCGGCAGGCCGCCATTCTCAATGTCGTCACAACGATCGCGAAACTGCTACCTATCCTGCTGTACATCCTGCTGGTGGCGTTGGCGTTTAACCCGCCGAAGATCAGCCTTGATTTCTGGGGGATGCAGACACCCGACCTTGGCAGCATCATGGACCAGGTCAAAAGCACTATGCTGGTCACGCTGTGGGTCTTCATCGGGATCGAAGGCGCAAGCGTCGTCTCGGGACGCGCCGCCAGACGGGAGGACATTGGTCGCGCCACGATCATCGGATTCGTCATCGCCCTCGGCGTCTATTTGTGCGTATCGCTGCTGTCCTTCGGCGTCATGAACCAGGCTGAACTCGCCGGCCTGCCTTCATCGGCGTCGATGGCCAACGTGCTGGAACAGGTCGTTGGTCCCTGGGGTTCGGTTCTCGTGCGGATCGGGCTTGTCATCTCGGTGGCTGGCGCGTTCCTGAGCTGGACGTTGTTTGCCGCCGAAATACCGTATCGCGCCGCGAAGGAGGGCATGCTGCCGGAAGTGTTTGCGACCGAAAACGCGAACGGTTCTCCTGCCGGGTCGCTATGGATCACAAACATCTTCGTGCAGATTTTTCTGATCGTCACGTTTTTCGCGAACTCGACCTATCTTGCTCTGTTCTACATAGCCTCGACGGCGATCCTGGTGCCATATGTCCTCTCCGGCGCTTATGCGCTCAAGCTTGCGCTGAGCGGCGAAGGCTACGGCGCGAGCGAGCGTCGCGG
This sequence comes from Chloroflexota bacterium, assembly GCA_014360745.1. Taxonomy (GTDB): domain Bacteria; phylum Chloroflexota; class Anaerolineae; order UBA1429; family UBA1429; genus JACIWY01. The sequence goes on along the minus strand of JACIWY010000413.1, from coordinate 323 downwards.
TCGCGACATGTTCACCGGCGCGCTGGCCACGGTCTATGGTGCGTGGCTGATCTATGCCGCAGGGCCAAATTACCTGCTGATGTGCGCAATCCTCTATGCCGTCGGGGTTCCGGTCTACTGGTTCGCCCGCTCCGCGAGGGGCGAAAAGGCCTTTTCTGGCATAGAGATGGTGATCGGCATCGGTATCGTGATCGCGGCAGGCATCGCCGCCTACCTGATGTGGACCGGCGCCATCAGCGCGCTTTGGCGGGGCCCGCGGGGGCGGGGGGGGGGGGGGGGGGGGGGGGGGGGGGGGGGGGGGGGGGGGGGGGGGGGGGGGGGGG
>JACIWY010000412.1 GCA_014360745.1 Chloroflexota bacterium | reverse complement strand
AAACGCGCAAAGTACTGCCGTACAAGATCATCGAGAAGGAAAACGGCGATGCCTGGGTGGTTATGGGCGGCAAGGAGTATTCGCCCCCCGAGATCTCGGCCATGATCCTGGCCAAGCTCAAAGCCGACGCGGAGGCCTATTTGGGCGAGAAGGTGACCCAGGCCGTCATCACGGTGCCCGCCTACTTTAACGACTCGCAGCGGCAGGCCACCAAAGACGCCGGGCGCATCGCCGGGCTGGAGGTGTTGCGCATCATCAACGAGCCGACGGCCTCTGCCCTGGCCTACGGCTTGGATAAAAAGAAGGACGAAAAGATCGCCGTCTATGACCTGGGTGGCGGTACGTTTGATATCTCGGTGTTGGACATCGGCGAGGGGGTTTTCGAGGTCAAATCGACCAACGGCGACACCTTCCTGGGCGGCGACGACTTTGACCAAGTGATCATCGACTGGATCGTCGAAGAGTTTCGCAAGGATCAAGGGATCGATCTCAAGAACGATCGCATGGCGCTGCAGCGTTTGAAGGAAGCGGCGGAAAAAGCCAAGATCGAGCTGTCGACCACGCAACAGACCGAGATCAACCTGCCCTTTATCACCGCAGACGCCAGCGGCCCGAAGCACTTGAACATGACGCTGACGCGTTCCAAGCTGGAGCAGATGGTGGAGCACCTGGTGGATCGGACCGTCGGGCCGGTGCGTCAGGCGTTAGAGGATGCCGGTTACTCGGTCGACGATATCGACGAGGTGATCCTTGTGGGTGGGCAGACGCGCATGCCCCTGGTGCAGCGTCGCGTTGAGGAGTTCTTTAGAAAACCACCGCACAAGGGGATCAACCCCGATGAGGTCGTCGCCATCGGGGCGGCCATCCAGGCCGGTGTGTTGGCCGGCGATGTGGAGGATGTGCTCTTGTTGGACGTGACCCCGCTGACGTTGGGTATCGAGACGCTGGGCGGCGTGGCTACGCCCTTGATCCCGCGGAATACGACGATACCTACGCGCAAGAGCCAGATCTTTTCCACTGCGGCTGACAACCAGACGCAGGTGCAGATCAACGTGGTGCAAGGCGAGCGGCCGATGGCAGCCGATAACAAGCAGCTCGGCACGTTCATCTTGGACGGGATCCCGCCGGCCCCGCGCGGCGTGCCTCAGATCGAGGTGACCTTTGACATCGACGCCGACGGCATTCTGCACGTCTCGGCCAAGGACAAGGCCACCGGCCGTGAGCAAAAGATCACCATCACGGCGTCCAGTGGCCTGAGCAAGAGCGAGATCGAGCGCATGATCCGCGAGGCAGAGCAACACGCGGAGGAGGACCGTCGGCGCAAAGAAGAGATCGAGACCCGTAACCAGGCCGATACCATGGCCTATACGGCGGAAAAGACGCTGCGCGATCTGGGCGATAAGGTGCCGGCCGGTCTGCGCGACGATATCGAGAGCAAGATCAAATCCTTGCGCGAGGCCTTGCAGGGGAGCAATATCGAGCGCATCCGCCGGCTCTCTCAGGAGCTGAGCCAGGCCCTGCAGCGCGTCGGCGAGGCGGTCTATCAGCAGCAGCAAAGCGGCCCCACGCCACCTCCTGGCGGCGAGGACCGAGGCCGCGATGAAGGCGAGACTGTCGAGGGTGAGTTCCGCGAGGTCTAGCGCCGAATAAGAGTAGCAGGTTAGGGGCGATCTGCGGATATCGCCCCTAACCTCGTTTGCTCGTGAGGCAACATTATCCTTGGGACGCCTCTTGCCTCATCCCTCTCTTTGACGGTGGGGAATACAAAGCGTACACTGGTAAACACCCCATCATCATGTGGAGCAGCATTCGTCCATGGATTCGCGAGCCAAACGCGATTACTATGAAGTCCTCGGCGTGTCTAGGCAAGCCTCTGCCGAAGAGATTCGCAAGGCTTATCGGGCGTTGGCGCGCCGGTATCACCCCGATGTGAATAAAGAGGCGGACGCGGAAGAGCGTTTCAAAGAGATCAGCGAGGCCTATGAGGTGCTTCGCGATCAGGAGAAACGCTCTATCTATGATCGTTACGGGCATGCGGGGTTAGAGCAGAGCGGATTCCGCCCCGGCGGCATGGGCGATTTTGGCTTTGGCGGTTTCGCCGACATCTTTGAAGACCTGTTCGGCTTTGGCATGCGCACGACGACGGCACGCCCAAGCCCACATCGTGGGGCCGATCTGCGTTACGACCTGGAGATCGAGTTCGAAGAAGCGGTCTTTGGTTGTCAGCGGGAGATCGAAATTTCCCGCTTGGAGACGTGTACCCATTGTGGGGGCACCGGCGCCGAGCCCGGGACCAGGCCGATCCGTTGTCCCGAATGTGGCGGAAGCGGCCAGATTCGGCGCGCCCAGCAATCGATCTTTGGCTCCTTTGTCAATGTGATGACCTGCCCGCGTTGTGAGGGGCGGGGCGAAGTTATCACGACGCCCTGTTCCGTATGCCATGGGACGCAGCGCGTCGAGGAGCCGCGCCGCTTGCTCGTGGATATCCCGGCCGGCGTCGAGGATGGGATGCGCATACGCCTCGCCGGCGAGGGCGAAGTGGGAACCTATGGCGGCCCGGCGGGCAACCTGTACGTGGTGCTTCATGTCAAGCCCCATACATATTTCCAGCGGCGAGATAGCGACATCCTGCTGAACATCAACATCAACATTGTGCAGGCCACCCTGGGCGACGAGATCACTGTGCCCACGTTGGACGGCGAGGTGCCCTTGACCATCCCCCCCGGGACGCAAGCCGGCACCACCTTCCGGCTCAAGGGGCATGGCGTGCCACGGTTGCGCGGCGCGGGGCGAGGCGATGAGATCGTCATCGTCAACGTGGCGGTGCCCACCAAAGTGACGCCGGAACAGCGCGCGCTGCTTGTGGAGTTGGGCAAGACGCTGGGCCGCGAGGCCCAACCTCAGGGGCCGCGCAATTTTATGGAACGCATTCGCGAAGCGTTAGGACTCTAGATGCCGAGCCGGGGGAAGCGCTGGGTGGAGCTGAGCGTCGAGGTGGATCGCGCCTCGGTCGATGACATCGTGGCCTTTATGGAGCGTCATTGCCAGGGCGGGGTGGCCGTCGAGGACCGCTCCTTCATCGACGAACGCGCCGCCGAAGGATGGGAGGAGGCGACGCCGTCCATGCCCGATAAGGGTGGGCCGGTGTGGGTCAAGGGATTTCTCCCCATCGATGATCGCGAGACGCTGCAAAAATTAGAGATCGCCTTACTGCTCTTGGGCCAGGTCAGCCCCATCTCGGCGCCGCATACGCGCATCTTGGAGCCGGAGGAGTGGGCCGAATCCTGGAAGGCCTTTTTCCCGCCCCAACGCATCGGCCGGCACATAGTCATTGTGCCCACCTGGCGCGAGTACGAGGCCCAAGCCGGGGATATTATCATCCGTCTTGACCCGGGCATGGCCTTTGGCACCGGCCTGCACCCCACCACGCGGCTCTGCCTGCTGGCGCTGGAGCACATCCTGTCGGCTCAAGGGGCCAAGGGAGCTTTGACCTGGCGGGTGCTCGATGT
>JACIWY010000411.1 GCA_014360745.1 Chloroflexota bacterium | reverse complement strand
ACATTGTCATCGGCAAGGGACCGGCTGCGCGTAGCATTCGCCTTAATCTGCCGCATTTTACCCTCATCGGCGCCACCACACGCATCGCCTTGCTTACCTCGCCCCTGCGCGACCGTTTCGGCATCGTCTATCGCTTGGGCTTTTACAACGAGGAGGCGATGCGCGCCATCGTCGAGCGTTCGGCGCTCATCTTGCAGGTGCCTATCGACGAAGGGGGGATTCGCGAGATCGCCAGCCGTTCGCGCGGTACGCCGCGCGTGGCCAATCGTCTGCTCAAGCGCGTGCGCGACTATGCCCAGGTGCGTAGGCATGGCGTCATCGACGAGGAGACCGCTCACGAAGCCCTGGCCTTGCTGGAGGTGGACGAGCTGGGGCTCGACACGTCGGATCGCCGCGTGTTGAGCACCGTCATCGACAAGTTCGACGGAGGGCCCGTGGGCTTAGAGACCATCGCCGCTGCCTTGAGCGAGGACCCCGACACCATCATGGATGTCTATGAGCCCTATTTGATCCAGCTCGGCTTTTTAGAGCGCACACCGCGTGGTCGCGTGGCCACCCGTCGGGCTTATGAACATATGGGCCGGCCCTACAACGATGAGCAGGGGTCTCAACAAGGCAGCTTGTTTTAGAGGCGGACATGGCGCACGCGCGAGTTTTGGACGCATCCGGCCGAGAGCTCTCCCCTTGTTCCCAGGCCAAGGCTTTGCGCCTCGTTTCGCAGGGCAAGGCGACGCTCCTCTCCGAGGAGCCGCTGACGATCCGTCTGTTACGCGCCATCCCTCTCGTCGAGACACCCCGAGAGGCCCCTCCCTTGCAGGGCAAGCGGTTGCTGTTGCACATTTGCTGTGCCCCTTGCGCGACGTACACGACGAGACGCTTGCGAGAACAGGGCGCGCAGGTAACGGGGTATTGGTATAATCCCAACATCCACCCTTTCAGCGAGCATGAGCGGCGCCGAGAAGCGTTGGTCACCTATGCCCCCACTATAGAGCTACCGATGATCTGGGAAGCGGCCTACGAGATGCCGGAATTCCTGCGCCGCGTCGCCGGGCGGGAACGCTTTCGCCAGCGCTGCGCCCTCTGCTATCGGATGCGGCTGGAGCGCACAGCCCAAGTGGCCGCATCTGAGGGGTTCGAGCTGTTTACGACCACGTTGTTGATCAGCCCCTATCAGGATCAAAAGCTCATCTGCGAGATCGGCGAAGGGCTGGCCCAAGATTATGGCGTGAGTTTTTATTTTGAAAACCTGCGGCGCGGATTTGCCGAACACCATCGCTTGGCGCGAGAGGCAGGGCTATACCAGCAGCGCTATTGTGGCTGTATTTATTCCGAGTGGGAAGCCCAGGATCGGGCGGCGGCGACCAACCCTCGGCCCGTTTAAGCGGCCAGTGAGTGCATGCGCAAGATGGACGACGAGGAGGAAAAGGCCATATGCAGGATTTGGGGCGTTTGTTATTAGTTATGGGAGGCATTCTGGTTGTGCTGGGGATCGTGCTCACCCTGGCCGGCCGCATCCCCTGGCTCGGGCGGTTGCCAGGAGACATACGCATTCAACGTGACAACTTTACCTGCATCGTGCCGCTGGCCACGTCGCTGCTTTTGAGCTTGCTGTTGACCGTTGTGCTTAACGTGGTGCTTAGAATCTTGCGCAGGTAAAAACCGATTGCCATTATGTTGACTCGCGATTTCGATTACGAACTGCCCCAAGAATTGATCGCCCAGGAGCCGATCGCCCCGCGCGATGCTTCGCGGCTGTTGGTCGTCCGTCGCGCTACGGGCGAGCTGGAACACCGGCGCTTTCGTGACATTGTCGAGTACCTTCGCGCCGGTGATGTTCTAGTGGTCAACGAAACGCGGGTCATCCCGGCGCGGATTCAGGCGCGTAAGGTCCCTTCTGGGGGCAAGGTGGAATTGTTGTTGCTCTCCAAACGCGGCGATCGCCGTTGGGAGGCGCTGGTCAAAGGGCGGCGCGCCAACGTCGGCCAGCGGTTGGCCTTGCAGCGCAGAGACGGTACCTTAGGGGTAGAAGGCACCGTGTTGGCCGTTACCATGTCAGGTGGACGGCTGATCGAGTTCGAGGAGCCGGTGGAAGCGCATTTGGCCTACGTCGGCGTCGTGCCGTTGCCGCCCTATATCCATAAACCGCTCGACGACGTCGAACGCTATCAGACGGTCTATGCCAGGCGCGAGGGATCGGTGGCCGCGCCGACGGCCGGCCTGCATTTCACTCCGGAGCTGATTCGGCGGACGCAAGAGATGGGGGTGGAGTGGGTGCGGGTGTGGCTGCACATCGGCCTGGACACCTTTCGCCCGGTGCACGAGGAAAGGGTAGAAAATCACGTTATCCACAGCGAGTATTGCCAGCTCTCCAACGAGGCGGCAGAGCGCATCAACCGGGCCAAGGCCGAAGGGCGCAGGATCATCGCGGTGGGCACTACCTCGGTGCGTGTGTTAGAGAGTGCGGCGCAAGGCGAGGAGGATCAGGTGCAGCCTTTTGACGGCGCTACCGAGCTTTTTATCTACCCAGGCTATCGCTTTCGTGTCGTGGATGCGCTGATCACCAACTTTCACCTGCCCCGGTCTTCGTTGTTGATGCTGGTCGCGGCCTTTGCCGGCCGCGAATTGATCCTGCACGCTTATGAAGAGGCGATCCGGCAGCGCTATCGCTTCTACAGCTTTGGGGATAGCATGTTGATCCTCTGAGCGACTCCACGAAGCGAGAAATTTATTAACGGGCTCTTGTGCATTTCTTCCCCTTCGTGCTAGAATGGTTTTGATCGGTCGTTCGATACAGGTTCATCGGCTATGGGGGACGCCGCGCGTCCCATCTATCATTCGGAGGAAACGCAACCATGGCTCAAGAGATCAAAGGCATTGTGGTACCGGTGGTGACGCCGTTCAACCGGGACGAATCCCTTAATGAGAATGGGCTGCGCCGCATCGTCAATTATCTGATCGATGCCGGCGTGCACGGCCTTTTCCCCTCGGGCAGCCAGGGCGAAATGTGGGCCCTGACCACCGACGAGAAAAAGCGCGTCATGGACATCACCTTGGAAGAGGCCAACGGCCGCGTTTTTGTGATGCCCAGCACGGGCGCGATCACGACCCGCGAAAGCATCGAGCTGACCAAATATGCGGAAAAGGCCGGCGCCGATGCCGTGTCGTTGATCACGCCCTATTTCATCAGCCCTTCGGACAAAGAGATGGTCGAGCATTTCGTCCGCATTTGCGATTCGGTGAGCATACCGGTGTTGGGCTACAACAACGTGGGCCGCACGCATGTCGCCCTCACCCCCAAGCAATGCGCCGCCATCGCCGAGCGGGCCAAGAACTTTGTGGGGATCAAGGATTCCTCTGGCGATTTGACCAATACCATGACCTATATGGAGCTGTGCCCGCCGGGGTTTCGCGTCTTTATGGGGCGCGACACGCTAATTTATGCCGGGTTGTGTTGCGGCTGTGTAGGCGCGGTGGCCGCGACAGCCAACGTGGTGCCCGAGTTGGTTGTCGGTATCTATAA
>JACIWY010000410.1 GCA_014360745.1 Chloroflexota bacterium | reverse complement strand
TCGCGCAGAGCCTCATCGCCCGAGATGATGAGCGCAAGCGCTTGGGTCAGGCCGCACCAAATCTCGTCGATGATATCCCTCCTCCCCGAAAACAAGCTGTAGTCAAAATAAGCGCTTTTCTCAAGAATGGACAAACAAAAACCGGCATTCCCCATGTAGCAAAAGGGAACGCCGGCACATACCTATCCGTCGTCTAGGCGGACAGAGCCATCGACCCTGTCGGCTGTTCTCCTTTCCAAACACGGGGGGCATGGACGTTTCCATCCATACCGTTGGCCGCCAAGCGGCAGCACTGCGATCACACGCCATCGTCGCCAACAGCAACCTTAGGCCATGTGATTCGGAGAATGAGCTATAGAGTTGTCGGTCGGCAGAGATTATAACGCACTTGGCCGGCTTGTCAAAGCGCAGTTGACGTTGCTTGCCCCACGCTTATAATGCATTCCGTCGGTTGACGCGCTTTTCCTGGGAGAGTGAGCATGCCTGCGACGTTGAGCGCTCGCAATCTGGCTGCCGTCTCGCGCTTGCCCAAAGGCGAATTGGCCTCGCGGCTCTTTTTCTTTGAAGAGACGCCGCCCGCGGGGGCATTCAATGTGCATCCCGTCTATGCCCCGGTGCGCAAGGTGCCCGTGTATTTTGAGGGGCTGGAAGGGGGGCGAGGCACGCTGGCCACTTTTGCCTCCAGCATCGTGGCCCTTGAAGGGGGCGGCTATCGCCTCTATGGCACTTGCCTCATCCGCGAGGCGGGGCAGCCCGCACGCGGCGACATGCGCATCTGGGAGTCGGGCGATGGGTTGGAATGGACGATGCTCCGGCTGCGAGAAGAGGAGCCGGTGAATCTTGTCGAGATTCACGGCGTGCCAGGGGACACCGGCTTTATGGTGCAGCCGCAGATCGTGCCTCTCCGCGATGGGCGATGGCGGCTCTATTTCTGGAAGCATCGCGACGAGCATCTGCGCTACACTATTGCCGAAAGCGACGATGGCTTGGCCTGGGAGGTGACCGATTTCGAGCGGCCCGCGCTCTATCATCCCCGCGACGGGGGGCTTTGGAGGTGGGCCGAAGGGCTGGCGCAAGAGCCGATCCAAGAGAGCGCCTCCCTGTCGCCGGCGGAGATACTGCGCCGCAAAAGGCTGGCCTCTAACGACGCGACGTATATGTATTACAACGAGGCGCTCGATCGCTATGAGTGCTATTCGGTATGGTTGCATCCGGCGGTGCCCGAGCGCAGGGTGGATGTAGATAACGCTCCGGGGGTGCACCGATTGATTCAGCGTCGGGTGAGCGAGGACGGATTGAATTGGAGCGATGCGGAGCTGGTCCTGATGCCCGACGAACGCGACCCCTGGGATCTGCAATTCTATTTCATGGCCGTGCAGTGGCATCATGATTGGATGATCGGTAGCGTGGGGCATTACCGTGTCGAGGCGGGGCAACAGACCCAAGACCTGGCCCTGTGTTTTTCGCGAGAGGGGCGGCTTTGGCGGCGGCCCGTGCGAGGTGGGTTCATCCCACGCACTGGCGAGGAGACTCCCCAGGGCTGGGGCGCCGGCGAGCGAGACCCCACGCAAGAGGACACCGCTCCCCAGGACAGCGCCGGCATTTATGCGCCGAATGTCTGGTTGGAGCATGAAAACGGCTGGCTGATCCTCTATTCGGCCACTCCTGATCCGCACAATCGCAATCGGGGGCGAACGCGGCCACTAGGTGCGGTGATAGGACGAAACCGCTTTGTGGGCTTGGCGGCGGGCCGCACACGAGGTGGCTGGATGACGGAGCCTTTTATCCAGCGGGCGCCGTGTATCACAGTGGACGCCCGAGTGCGAGGCTGGTTGCGCGCTGAGCTGTGCGATGCTTTTGGGCATAAACTGCCGGGACATCATCTGGGCGACAGCGTGCCTGTGCAAGGGGACTTGCTCGATCACGTGCTGCGCTGGCGGGGCCAACCGTCAGATCTGTATCGCTACAAGGCGTTGAGGGTGCGTTTTGAGCTGATCGATGGCGAAGTATATGGCCTGGAGTATTAGACCGTATGTGGCCCATGTAAGAGAGACCTTATAGGGGCGAAATTTGGCGATGGCTAAAGAGCGGAGCGAAAAAGCCCTTCCCGATCGGCGGCGCCAACATGATCCAGAACGCGTCCGCCGAGCTGTGGAGAACTTGGAACGCTTGTTGCGGGAACATGACTGGCGCTGGACGCGGCAATCGCGCGAGTTCCTAGCCCGGCTCAAGCCCTCGGAGACGGGGGCCGATGTATCCCAGGCTCAGATGGAGCTCGAGGGGGAACGGGAAGGCGTAGATAAGGCAGCCTTGGAAGAGGCGCAGGAGCTGATCTGCGAAGCCTGGGAGCAGACGGGCAAGCGGCGCGTAGCTTTGGCGCGGGCGGCTTTGGAGATATGCCGCGATTGCGCCGATGCCTATGTCATCCTGGGGGAGGAAGCGGAGAGCTGGGAAGAGGCGTGCAACTATTTTCGTCGAGGCGTCGAAGCCGCCGAGCGGGCGTTGGGGCTGGAGGCCTTTGTCAAACATGCGGGCCATTTCTGGAACCTGTTTGAGGCGCGACCGTATATGCGCGCCAAGTTGAGCTTGGCCGATTGTCTCTTTCATTCAGGCCAGTATGAGGAAGCGGTCCAGCATTTTGAAGAGTTGTTACACCTGAACCCCAACGACAACCAAGGAGTACGCTACTGGTATGCGCTATGCCTGTTCGCCATGAACGATAACGAAGCCTTGGGTCGCTTATTGGATCGCTACGCTTGGGACGTAACTGCACCCTGGACCTATACGCGCGCCCTCTGGGCTTATCGTGTCCGGGGGCCTGGTCGAGCGCGCACGGCATTGCAGCGCGCGCTCGAGAGTAACCCTTATGTGCCCGACTATCTTTTGGGGCGCAAGGAGATTCCAAGGGATCTGCCGGATTATGTGGGCATCGGCAGCGATGAGGAGGCAGCCGCGGTGGCCGAGGCGATCGGCGAAGCCTGGGAAGAGACGCCCGGAGCGTTGAATTGGCTACGCGAGTCATTGCCAAAACGCCCCGATCATACCTCGCGGGAAAAGTCCTGATCTATGTTCTGTGTAGCACGCCCGTGCCGAGCCCGGGCATCGTGGCCTCAGGCGCGGAGAATCGTGAGCTTGGCCTCGATCTGCCCGCGCACGTTGCGCAAGTGTTCGAGCAATGTTTTGTCTTGATCCCCTTGCAACTGTTTCAAGTAATCATCCACCAACGACAGCAATTCACGGTTCAACAGGCCACGATGTTGTTCCAAGATGGCGTTCGTCCCTTCGGGGTACTCGGCGCGTAGGAGCCGGTTGATCAAACGCTCCTGTGGGGGGAGCTTTTCCTCCAGCATATCGATGGTGGCATTGAGGATCTGGGTAAGCTTGCTTGCCCGCTCTTCGTCTCCCTCTTCATTTGCCGTCTCGATATAGCGACTCAGAACGTGGAGAAATACCTCGTCGATCTTGCTCTGGTGCTCGCGTAGCGCTGCGTTGAGATCGGCGGCCTCTAACAGGCGCATGATCAACAACCCGGCTCGATCTTACGC
>JACIWY010000041.1 GCA_014360745.1 Chloroflexota bacterium | reverse complement strand
TCTGAACGATTCCGCTTTTACATCCAACAGGACGCGCTGTATCTGGCGGACTTTGGGCGGGCCTTGGCCATCCTGGGCGGCCGCTCGACCGCGCCGGAGCGTATGCTCGCCTTCGTCCGCTTTGCCGAGGGGGCCATCGTCGTCGAACGGGCGCTTCATCAAGAATATTTTCGCCTGTTCGGCATCGACCGTCCTATGACGGTGCAGCCTCCTTCTTGCTTTGCGTACACCAATTTTCTGCTCGCCACGGTAGCCGTCCGCAGCTATGAAGAAGGTATCGCCGCGCTCTTGCCTTGCTTTTGGATCTATCGCCAGGTGGGCATCCACATTCACGCGCAAGCGGCAGCCGGGAACCCCTATCAACGCTGGATCGACACCTACGCCGGCGAAGAGTTTGGCCGGCTCGTCGAGCAAGCTATCGCCATCACCGATCAGGTCGCCGAGGAAACCGGCGCCGCGCTTCGGGAAGCGATGAAAACCGCCTTTGTCACCTCCTCGCGGCTGGAGTGGATGTTCTGGGACTCGGCCTATCGCCTGGAGAGCTGGCAACCGTAGAAAAGGGAGGCGCCATGTCATCGACATGGGTCGTGCTCGATTTCTCTGGAACGCTCAGCCTGCAAGCCACCCTCTTTGGCCAGGAGCAGAATTTGATCCGAGAGTTGCAAATATCGGGGCTTTGGCGGCTGGGAGTACGGGACATCGATTTCTTCTGGTCCGAGATCGTCGCGCCCACTTGGCAAGAGGGGAGCACGACCCGCAAGGGCTACAAGCGCGTCCTGGCCGAACGATTGCAGGAGCTTGGCCTGGGGGCTAACGAGGATGAACGCCTGGCCGCCGCCGAGCGCTTTGTCGATCGTTACTTGGCCTACTCGACGATCGACCCGGCGTGGGGAGCCACGCTGAGGCGCCTCCAACGTCACCCCGCCGTGCGCGTGATCGTCGCCACCGATCACTATGCCGAGGCCACGACGCATATCCTGGGCCAGCTCGCCGCTTTAGGCGTCGAGGCCGCGCCGGCGGGGACAGCCGAGTTAGGCCGCGCCGTCCTGGTGGCCAACTCGGCGGACGTTGGGCATCACAAGGCGAGCCGGCTCTTTTGGGAGACCTTGCGCGCCCTCCAAAACATGGAGCCGGCCGCCCTCCTCTTGATCGACGATTTCGGCGCCAATGAAAACCCCTTGGACCGTTACGCCGAACCGGCCCGGGTGAAGGCACGCCAGAGCCAAACCGTCGAGCTATTGGGCTCTGTGTTCACCGCCCGGATCGCCGTTTTGGCCTTTTTACTAGGCACTCGGCCGGAATCGCGCCTCCCCGCCGACCAAGAGGAACTGGAGCGCCACTACCGCGCGTTGATACGCGACGCCGAGCAGTTCCTGTTTGACCACCTGAAAGGCGTTTGACACCTCCTCCCCGCTTGTGCTATTCTCGATATGCTATCTGATAGGCGAAAGGGGTATCGTGAGGCGCGACAGGGTTGCCGAGGATATCTTTGTATTCATCAGCGAGGCCTATATTCAGGTTACCTCGACCGTGGTGTTGACCTCCGATGGGGCGATTGTCGTGGACGCCACACCCTTCCCGGCAGAGGCCCGCGAAGTGCTGGCCTTTATCAAAGAAAAGACCCGTCTGCCCGTCCGGTATGTGATTAACACCCATCATCATGCCGATCATGTCTATGGCACCTTTGTCTTTGCCGAGGCCGAGGTTATCGCCCAAGACAACTGTCGTCGGCGCCTCGTCGAACATGGCCAGAGCGCCTTGGCCCGCGCCAAGGCCGAGACGCCGGCCTTGGCGGAGGTCACGTTGCGCCTGCCGGACATGACGTTTCAACAGGAGATGCGTTTGACGGTGGGCGGCCAGAACATGCGCCTGTTCCATACACCGGGGCACACGGAGGATGGCCTCAGCGTTTATATCGAGAAGGAAAAGGTGTTGGTGGCCGGGGATGTCGTCATGCCGGTACCGTACATTGTGCATGGTAACCGACACGAGCTGGCCAAAACATTGCTCAAGATCAAAAAGCTGGAACCGGATTTCATCATCCAAGGCCATGGCAATGTGTTGCTGCGCGGCGAGGTGGATGAAACCATCGATGCCAGCATGGAATACTTGCGCCTCATCGAAGAGCGGGTACAAAAGATCGTCCGTCGAGGCGACCCGCCAAGTGCGCTGCGCAACATCGACATCGAATCATGCGGGCTATCGCGCATCCCTTTGGATGGCATGGTCAGCAAGCTTCATCTGGACAACCTGATCGCGCTGTATCGCGAGTTCAGCCGGCTATAGTCCCTCGTCGCGGGGCTCGCCCAGCCAGCCGCGCCTCCGCAGTTCGTCGGCAATCCTTTGTCGCCGGCTACCGCTGATCTCCAGATCGCTCCCCACACATTCCTCAAAGACCACGCGGGGATGCAGCTCGCCGAACACCTTGGCCTGGCCCAACCCCTCCCATACGGCCTCCAGATCACAATGCATCACCCCCAAGGCAAAAGAGATCACCAGGCCTCGCTCCAGATCGTTGCGGAACGGCCCCTTGCGTTCCTCATATTCGTGCAAGAACGCCTGGATAATCTCCACCAGCTCGGGCACAAAGGTGATCTGTTCGTCGCGATCCAGCATGATTGGCTATCCCTCGTTCGTATTCGTTACATCGATGCTATCTTTTTCGATGCGGAGAGCGGCTTTGCATAGAGCCCCGACAAACAATCCCCCCAACACGGCCAAATCCTCTATCGGCAGATAGTGGCCGGCGGCAGCGTCAAAAAGCACTTGCGCCGAAGGTGGGAATTCTTCATCGCCGCCGTAGAGGATGCAGGCCAGGCGAATGCGCGGCAACACATCGACGCTCACCGAGCTGTCGCCAAAGGTCAGCGCCATCCCACCCAAAAGACGGCCGGCATGGAGCAAGCGTTCGGGCCGTTGCCCAAAGACGCTCACCAACGGCGGCTCCACCCGCCCCACAAAGGCCCGATGATATATCAGGCCGTCGGGCAGCTCGCGAAACGCCATCCACTTGCCCGCCACGGGAGCCCCATCGGCTTGGGCCAGGTAATGGAGCAGGATCAAGTTGGCCGCATGATGCGGAGGCTTGCCCGTTCCGATATCCTCCACGCTACCCTCCGGGTAGCTCACACGATAGACGCGCCCCAAAAAGGGAACGCGCCAAAAACCCCCTTGTCCCTGATCGGCCACATAGGGAACACCCGCGCGCGCTGCCACCAGCATCGGATCCAAGCGAGACAACCGCTCCCTGGCCAGGGCTAACGCTCGTCTTTGCCTAGGGGTATCGCCTTGTGGTTCGGGCATAGCCGCTCCTGTGTGTATACCGCGTGGGCTCCGCAGCCTTTCGAGCGGCCCCCATTATAGTACGTCGCGTCGGCTGTGGCAACAGAACGCAAGGCGACGCATAAAACAAACAGAGGCGCGCCGCCCCTCAATGAGGCATAGATGGCGCGCCGCAGCCCATAGACGGAATAAGCCTTTTAGCGCGAATCGATATCCCCGGGATACATTAACGCCTCGTGATTTCGCTCCCCTGTGCGAATGCGGATCACCTGCTCCACGGGGTAGACAAAGATCATTCCATCGCCCGGCTCATTCGTCTTGGCCGCGCGGATGATAGCATCGATAGTTTTTTCCACATTGTGATCGCTGAGCACGATATTGATCTGCACCTTGGGCAACATATCTACCTGATAGGCGCCGGTGCGCCCGGCCAGGGTGATCCCCCCTTGTCTGCCATGCCCACGTACTTCGGTGACGTTCATCCCCACGATGCCCAACTCGCGCAACGCCTCTTTGACGTCGCTCAACTTTTCTTCGCGAACGATCGCCTCGATCTTTTTAGTCATCTCGCCTCCCAGTACCGTTTTACCAACACAGAACACGCTCAGGCGTAGGCCCGCTCGCCATGCTCGCTGACATCCAACCCGACCTCTTCCTCATTGCTGGTTACCCGCAAACCAACGGTCGCGCGCAAAATCCCGCTCAGCACCAAGGTGCCGATCATGGCCAAGGCGATGGCCGCCAAGGCGGCGATCAATTGGACAAAGAATTGGTCCGGGTTGCCGTAAAAGAGACCATCGGCCCCGTTGGGGTTTACCGTGGTGGTAGCCAGAAGCCCGGTAGCCAGCGCGCCCCATAGCCCACCCAGGCCATGGCAGGCGAATACGTCCAAAGATTCGTCCAAGCCGATGCGTTCTTTGACGAACCTGATCCCATAGTAGCCGATAACGGCGGCCAGAGCGCCGATGAAGATGGCCGCCAGCGGGGTCACAAAGCCGGCTCCTGGAGTGATAGCCACCAAACCGACCACCACACCCGTGACGCTACCCAGCACACTTGGCTTATTATCCAGCCAGGCCAGGAACATCCACATCAACCCGGCTGCAGCCGCGGCGGTGTTGGTGGTCACCAGCGCATGTACGGCGATGCCATCTGCGGCCAGGGCGCTGCCTCCGTTAAAACCGAACCACCCCATCCACAGCAGCCCGGCCCCCAACACACTGTAAGGAATATTGCCGGGCTCAAAACTGACACGCCGAAAGCCCTTGCGTGGCCCGATGACCAAGGCAAAAGCCAACGCCGAAAAGCCGGCCAGGATATGCACGACGGTACCGCCGGCAAAATCCAGGGCACCCATGCGGCACAACATGCCACCCTCGCCCCAAACCCAATGCGCCACGGGATCATAGATAAAAGTGGCCCATAGGAGGCTAAAAAGTAAGGTGCCCGAGATCGACAAGGATTCATTGTGCAAGCTGCATAAGCGCATCTTTTCGTCTGCCCTACTTGGCGAGAGGCGACGGCGATGTTACACTCGGCCTGTGAGAACAACTACGGTTGGAGTGGATAACTTGGAAAAAGGAACAAAAGCTGCTTGGACGATCCTGACCACCGGTTTGTGCGTGGTTTTGGATCAGGCGACCAAGGCGCTCGCCAGACAACATCTGCGCGGTTCGCCCCCAATTTATGTGCTGGGCGGGTTGGTGGAACTGCAATACGGGGAAAACGCAGGGGCGTTTTTGGGTTTTGGGGCCAAGCTGCCGGAGGAAGTGCGCTTCATAGCATTGGTCTGGTTGATGGGCTTGGCCCTCATCACCGGGCTGGTGGGCCTTATCCTTATGCGCCGGCTCCCTATCCCCGTTGTGGTTGCAGCTTCGCTGATACTCGGCGGGGGGATAGGCAATCTTATAGACCGCATACGCCACGGTGGCGCCGTGATCGACTTTGTGGCCATCGGTTGGGGCAGGATCGGCACCGGCGTCTTTAATCTGGCCGATGTGGCGGTGATGGCAGGGTTGGCCATGATAACCTACGAATTGCTGTTTGCAGAAGGCACCTCCGCCGCCGAACGAGGCTCCGTTCCGGCCGGCGAGGCATCGGCCCGCGAAGAGGCAGAGCAACGCGCGCGCAGCATCGAAGGCAAGGGCAAAGCTCCGTGAAGAAAAGACAGTTGCTCCGCGAGCTGCACGAGGTCCGCAGTGCATGGGATGAGCTGTTGGCGCGTATCCCCTCTGAACGGATGATCGAGCCGGGCGCCATCGGCGAATGGTCGATCAAGGATATCCTCGTCCATGTCGCCTGGGTAGAGGGGCAGATCGCGCAGATGCTGCGTGCCCGCAAATTGGAGGACCCCGCTGGCCTCTGGCGATTGAGCGAAGAAGAACGCAACGCGGCCGTCGTGGCCCAAAACCGCGACCGCCCTTTGCCGGAAGCGTTGCGCGAATCGCGCCGGGCCCATACCGAGTTGCTGGCCCTCATCGAGGAGATCAAGGATCAAGATTTCGACGGCGCCGACTGGTTCGCCGAATTACCCGGCAAATGGCCTCCCTCGCGGGTGATCGAGGTAAACGTGCTCGACCATTACCGAGAACATATTGAGGACTTGGCCCTTTGGTATCGGCTTAATGTGTAAGAACCTCGCGCTATACGTCAGATGATAGGCAATGGCCCTCAAGGCAAAAGCATACTTTTCGGGGCTGTTGTCCCCCTTGACCCGCCGCCCGACATATGTCACAATAGCTTTAGGCAAGAGGGAACCGAACGATAGCTCTCTTTGCCTAGGCGGCGTACAAGTCACCGAGGACATCGACGCTGCCCACGATAACCGCCTTGTCCGTCGCTTGCGCCAGGCCAGGGCGGTTGTACGTTTTTGGCAGGGCAGCGCGTTGCCCAAGCGGCAAGGAGGGGAAAAGGGCCATGATCGTGCTACGAGTGACTTATAAACCTTCGGAGGATATGCACCGCATGCGCGACCTGCTCGTCGAGTGGCGCGACAAACACCCGGAGGATGGTCTGCGCGTCTACAACTCGATCACCGGCGCCCAGAACGTCCTGGTTCTGGAGATGACCTTCAAGAACGACGATCTCAGCGGGCTCGCCCGTGCCCTCTTTGAGCCGGCCAAGCATTACTCGCCGGAGATGCTGGAATGGCTGCAAAAATGGCAGGGGCTCGACGCCGCGTGGGACACGCACGAGCTCTGGCGGCTGGCGGATTGACCGCGCTATCTGCCGTCCAACGAGCGTTGTGCCGCCGTAAGCGCCTCCTCGGCGGTTGCGCTGCCGTTGACAATGCGGTACATGGCCTGCGAGAAGCGCTCAAAGGCGGGCAAAAAGCCGCTCAGTTGCGGCGAGAGCAATTCCGCATCGCCCATCGCCCTGCGTGCCAACGCGGCATCGGCCTCGCCCACCAGGCGCTCATACGTTTTGCCCTCGAGCAGAGAGCGGCGCGCGGGGATCGCCCCGCTCGTCGGTTGCTTGCTCAGATAGGAAATCCACTCCCAACAAGCGTCGGGGCTCTTGGCCGAGGCCGAGATGACATAGCCCTGCACGATGGCGATCGTCCCGGCACGGGCATCTTGGGGCAAAGGCGCCATCCCCCAGCGCATGGGCCATTTGCCGGGCCAGTTGGTCGCCGTCCCGGCGCCGCCCCGTTCCGAGAAAAAGCCCATCCACATCCCCACCTTGCCGGCATAGACCCCCACCGCCGCCGTGCCCTGAAAAGGCTCCATGCGCAGCTGTTCCGCCGTGGGGGCCACGTTGTGGTGATGGATCAAGCCGGCATACCAGTCCACGGCTTCGATAACCCGGGGATCGCCCAGCGTCGGGCGGGTGGGATGTTCCAAGTCATCCAGGATCCATCCCCCGTGCTGGTAAATAAAGGCCAGGGCGCTGAGCATATGATCGGCCGACACATAGCCAAAGGTGCCGGCGCGTTCGTCGCGAAGCGCTTTGGCCGCGGCCAGGAATTCCTCCCAGTTCCAAGCTCCGTCGGGCGGCTGCACGCCATACGCCGCGAACAAGTCGGCATTGTAATAAAGCACAATCGGATCGATGCCATAGGGCACAGCCCAGGTACGGCCGTCGGCCTGCACATGCCGGACTGCGGCGGGATGATAGTCGGCCAAGTCAAAGGTGTTGTCGCGCTCTATATAGGGGTCCAGGCTGACGATGGCCCCTTCGTCGCGCAAAACGCCGACCAAGTAAGCGGGGGCCACGAACACATCGGCCTGCCCGCTCATGCTGCGGCGCAATTCCACTGTCACCCAAGGGTGCTCGCCGTTGAACGCCTCGACGAGCGCCTCATGCCCCTCGGCATCGGCGTTGGGCGAATCAAAAGTGATCGTCACCGGCTCGGGCGGCGGTGTGGGCTCGGGGCCGCAGGCGGCCAGGGCAACCAACGCGGCTGGAAACAGAAGCGCCCAGAGGGCCACCCGGGCCAACCGACGGCGAAAGAGCTTGACAGCCACACGCACCTCCCGTGAGATTGAAATCCCCTTCAGGCACATGAGCGCTCACGGCCTATTGCCCGGCCTTGCCGCTGATCTCCTGGATGCGCAGGCGCAGGACGCAAACCCGCTCGTAGGTCTCGCCACGCCGGCGCAAGCGGTCGCGCATGATCTCGGGATCCTCCTCGAGGTGCTGCAGCAGCACCTCGATACCGTGGCGTTTCTCCTCCAAGCTTTCCAAGATCTCCATCCGCCCGCGATAGACGACCGAGCGATAAGGCTGGGCGCAGCGACCTTGCAAATACCCGCGCTCCTCGACGACGGTGCCGCACACTTGGGGGTTCTGGCGCAGGATGTCGAGCTTGAGCCCTTGGCGCGCGGTGTGAAAATAGAGCGCTCGCTCCTCTGGGGCATAGCCGTAGCTCAAGGTGAGGACATAGGGCCAGGGCCCATCTGTGCCCGCGGCCTCGCTGCCGGGAGCCTGGGGCAGGCAGAGGGCCAACGTCGTCCAGCGGCCATGGCGCAGGATCTCTTCGAGGATGGCGGGATCTGTGATCTCGCGCTCATGCAGGTGCATGGGATGATGTGACATTGGGCCTCCAAAGAGCCGTTAAACCAATGCGCATTCAAGGGCGGCAAATTCTACACCGTTCGCCCGGCGACGAGCTTCTCGGTGCGCACGGTTTGCATCAGACGCAAAGAGCGTCAATGGGTTCGTTTCGTAAAAATGATGCCCCTCTTTTATCGTGGCCGCCCTCGGAAATAGCAGGCTGCGAGATGACGGGCATTGGGGAGCCCGTCTGCAGGCCGTGCTCGTCACCTGCCCCGGATATGGGGGCTCCCTCTGCGGTCAAGCCGCGCTGCGCAGCGCCGCGCCCAACTCTGTGGCCAGGTGGCTCAGTTCCTCCTCCGTCAGCGCCCGCTCCCCGCGCACCGCCGGGTCCACCGTCTCCGCCGGCACAAACGGCTGCAGATACCACCGTTCGCCCGGCAACAGCTCCCTCGCGATAGCGCGCAGGTCGGCCTCCGCCAACCCGGGGCAAACGGTGGTGCGAAACTCATAGGCCACGTCGCCCTCCCGCAGCAGGTTCATCGAGAGGCGCAGGGCAGCCAGATCGACCTTGCGGCGGGTGATCCGTTCATAGCTTACGGGGTTTAGGGGCGCCTTGAGGTCCACGGCCACATAGTCGAGCAGGCCCGCGCTCAAGAGGGCAGCCAAGCGCCCGGGCAGAAGGCCGTTGGTGTCGAGCTTGAGCTCATAGCCCAACCCCTTGATGCGGCGGGCGAGATCCACCACCTCGGCGTGCAAGGTAGGCTCGCCACCCGAGAGGCACACGCCGCCCAACCGCCCGACGCGCGTCTCGAGCCAAGCCAGCAACTCCTCGACCGAAAGGGCGGCGGCCACCGCCTCCTCGCGGATCATCCAGCGATTGTGGCAAAAGCCGCAATCGAGGTTGCACCCGCCCAGGAACACGCTGGCCGCGATATGCCCCGGATAATCGATCAACGTGACCTTTTGCAAACCGACGATCTTCATGAAGCTGCGACGTCGTCTCTCAGCCCATCGCGCGCATCGATAGCCTCCTGGCCATCGCCGTTTCGCCCATTGCCTTGCCGGAGGATGGCCGGCACCGACTTTTCGCCGACAGCCAAAGGCTCCTCCAACGGTGCCCGTCCGCCGCCCAGGGCGAACACACGCCGTTGAGCATACTCGGCGCGCTTGCCATTGTTCCACTGTTTCACCGGCCGCAGATAGCCCACCACTCGCGAATACACCTCACAGGGCTGCTCATCCGCACAGTGCGGGCAGGTCATATGCTCACCCGCCAAGTATCCATGCGTGGGGCACACACTAAAGGTGGGCGTCAGGGTAAAGTAGGGCAGGCGGTAATTCTCGGCCACAGTGCGCACCAGGCGCTTGGTGGCCTCAATGGAGGGCAATCGCTCGCCGAGATAGATGTGGAACACCGTCCCGCCGGTGTATTTGGTCTGCAGCTCATCCTGCCAATCCAGCGCCTGGAAAAGATCATCGGTCGCATCCACCGGCAACTGGGTGGAATTGGTGTAATAAGGGTCGGCGCCGGGCACACCGCTGTTGGCGGCGATAATATCGGGGTAGCGATCTTTATCCAACAGCGCAAAGCGATAGCTGGTGCCCTCGGCCGGCGTGGCCTCCAGGTTAAAGAGCTGGCCGGTCTCTTCCTGGTACCGTTTGAGCCGCTCGCGCATAAAATCCAACACACGGCAAGCAAAGGCGCGCCCGCGCTCGGTGGTGAGATCGACACCCAGCAGGTTCAGCGCGGCCTCGTTCATCCCGTTGAGCCCGATGGTGCCGAAATGGTTCGTCCAGTAGCTGCCGGTCTGGGCCTTGATGTCCTCCAAATAGTGGCGGGAATAGGGGTAGAGGCCGCCCTCGGTGAAGCGCTCGATGACCCGCCGCTTGATCAACAGACTGTCCTTGGCGATGTCCATCAGGTCGGCCACGCGGCGCAAAAAGTCCTCCTCGTCACGGGCCAAATAGCCGACGCGGGCCATGTTCAAGGTCACCACGCCCACCGAACCGGTGAGCGGATTGGCGCCGAAAAGGCCGCCGCCGCGCTTGCGCAGCTCGGTGTTGTCCAGGCGCAGGCGGCAACACATGGAACGCACATCCTCCGGGTCCAGGTCCGAGTTCACAAAATTGGCGAAATAGGGGATGCCATACTTGGCCGTCATCTGCCAGATCGGATCGAGCACGGGGTTATCCCAATCGAAATCGCGGGTGATGTTATACGTGGGGATGGGGAAGGTGAACACTCGGCCGCGCGCATCGCCCTTGAGCATCAGCTCGGCAAAGGTGCGATTGAGCAGATCCATCTCGGCCTGAAATTCGCCATAAGTGGCTTCTTGCGGCTCCCCGCCGATGATGACATGCTCGTTGGCCAACGTCGAGGGCACGGTGAGATCCATGGTGATGTTGGTAAAGGGTGTCTGGAAGCCCACGCGGGTGGGCACGTTCATATTAAAGATAAAGCCCTGCAATGCCTGGCGCACCTCTTTGGGGCTCAAGCCATCGTAGCGGATAAAGGGCGCCAAGTAGGTATCGAAGGAGGAAAAGGCCACCGCGCCGGCCGATTCGCCCTGGATGGTGTAGAAAAAGTTGACGACCTGTCCCAGCGCGGAGCGGAAATGCTTGGGTGGCTCGCAATCCACCTTGCCGGGCACCCCGCCAAAGCCGCGGATGAGCAAGTCGCGCAGATCCCAGCCACAGCAATACACGGCCAGGATGTAGAGATCATGCAGGTGAATGTCGCCGTTGATGTGCGCCTCGCGGATCTCTTTGGGATAGAGCGTGTTGAGCCAATAGGCGCTGTTCACGGCGGAAAAGATGTGGTTGTTCAGCCCCTGCAACGAGAAGGTCATGTTGCTGTTTTCCTGGACCCGCCAGTCCAGATGTTTCAGGTAGCCCTCCACCAGTTCGTTGGCATCCACCAGGGCGCGGATATCGCGCAGCTTGTTGTGCAGATCGCGGTAGAGGATATAGGCTTTGGCCGTCTTGGCGTGGCCGTGCTTGATGAGGGCGCGCTCCACCAAGTCCTGGATTTCCTCCACCGTGGGGATGCGCCAGTCGCCATAGCGCTCCTCGATCATTTTGACCACCGCGTTGGAGATAAAGACGGCGCGATCGCGGTCATCGCCGCCCACCGACTGGGCCGCCTTGAAGATGGCGTTGGTGATCTTTTCCTGGTCAAAGGGCACAACGCGGCCATCGCGCTTGCGAACGAACTTGACCAACAATTCGGACATCGCATTTCCTCCAGGCAGGTGAAAGACGTGGTCGGCCGCTCGGGCGTCGGCATGCCGATGAGGGCGGGCCGCTTAGCAACGCCCTACACCACAGGCAACCCGCAAGTCATCGGCCAATGCTGACGACGCAGACAAGCGCACCGTTTGAGGGTAAGGCCCTGGGCCTATTACAGCCCGGCAGGTTCGGGGCCGAGAGTGGGATGAGACCACGTACCGATGAATGGCTACGCCCTTATTATAGTACAAAGTGTCGTGTCGCGCAAGAGTTCTTGCGTAAATATCGGCCCATTTTTTAGGGCCTCACTAGGGGTAGTGGGTATACTCACTTAATACCACTACTTGTAGTATTATGACGAGCCAATAACGAGCGGTTAGGTAGAACATGTGTTCTTTTTGTGGTGTATGATGCAAAAAATCCTGCAAAACGAACGCGCGATCCGCGACGGGGGCGGTGGGCGCCGGCCCCGCGCGCTTTTCGCACGACTCGAGGCGTTGATAGTGCTTCGCGAAAAGCGCTTTTAGACTGGACAACTGAGACAAGAACGATATATTGTATGCCCAGAGAGGAGCGCCGCGTGCCCAGCCCCGAGCCCGCGCCTTTGGCGCTGAACGCAAGCCCTATGCAGAGCCCCAGATGCCTAGAGGCGACGGGCGCGGCTAAAGATAAGACAACCTTCAAAAGGAGAGAGAACCATGCCCCGTCGCTCACAAGGGTTACAGCGCACCTTCCTGAACGACAACGGCGCTACCCTCGGCTATGAGGCCGAATTGTGGCGCATGGCCGACGCCCTGCGCGGCAGCATGGATGCCGCCGAGTACAAACATGTGGTGCTCGGCCTCATCTTTTTGAAATATATCTCCGATGCCTTTGAGGAGCACCGCCAACGCTTGCTGAATGAGCCTTATGCCGACCCGGAAGATGCCGACGAATACCGCGCCGAGAACGTCTTCTGGGTGCCGCCGGAAGCCCGCTGGTCGCGCCTCCGGAACGCCGCCCGCCAGCCCGACATCGGCCAAATCGTGGACGAGGCCATGGAAGCCGTGGAGCGCAACAACCCCAGCCTGAAGGGCGTCCTGCCCAAGGAATATGCCCGGCCGGCGCTGGATAAACAGCGCCTGGGGCAACTCATCGACCTCGTCACCAACATCCGCGTGGGCGATGCCGACGCGCGGGCCAAGGACGTGCTGGGCCGCGTCTACGAGTACTTCCTGGGCCAGTTCGCCAGCGCCGAGGGCAAGAAGGGCGGCGAGTTTTACACCCCGCGCTGCGTCGTGCGCCTCTTGGTGGAGATGCTGGAGCCTTTCGAAGGGCGGGTCTATGACCCCTGCTGCGGTTCCTCCGGGATGTTCGTCCAGTCCGTGGCGTTCATCGAGGCCCACACCTCCGGCAACGGCAACGGCGGCCGCGCGCGCAGCCAGATCAGCATCTACGGGCAGGAGCTGAACCACACCACCTGGCGGCTGGCCAAGATGAACCTGGCCATCCGCGGCATAGACGGCCGGATCGAGCAGGGCGATACCTTCCACAACGATCGCTTCCCTGACCTCAAGGCCGACTTTATCCTGGCGAATCCGCCGTTCAACATGAAGGAGTGGGGCGGCGAGCGCCTGCGCGAGGACAAGCGCTGGAAGTACGGCGTCCCGCCTGTACGCAACGCCAACTTTGCCTGGGTGCAGCACATGATCCACCACTTGGCGCCCACGGGCTACGCCGGCTTCGTGCTGGCCAACGGCTCCATGTCCTCCAACCAGTCCGGCGAGGGGGAGATCCGCAAGAACATCGTCGAAGCCGATCTGGTGGACTGCATGGTGGCGCTGCCGGGCCAGCTCTTCTACTCGACGCAGATCCCGGCGTGCCTGTGGTTCCTCGCCCGCGACCGCGGCGGGGCGGCCACAGGGGGTCGCCCTTACCGCGACCGCCGGGGCCGGGTCCTCTTCATCGACGCACGCCAGATGGGCCGCATGGTGGACCGCACCCACCGGGAGCTGACGGATGAGGACATCGCCCGCATCGCCAACACCTACCACGCCTGGCGCGGCGAAAAGGACGCGGGCGAGTACAAGGACGTGCCCGGCTTCTGCAAAAGCGCGACGCTGGAGGAGATCCGCCGGCACGGCCATGTGCTGACGCCCGGCCGTTACGTGGGCGCGCCGCCCCAGGAGGAGGACGATGAGCCGTTCGAGGCCAAGATGGCCCGCCTGGTGGCCGAGCTCCGCGAGCAGCAGGCCGAGGCCCGCCAGCTGGACGAGGCAATCTGGAGGAACCTGAAGGAGCTGGGATATGACCATTAACGAGGCACTTGGGCATAAGCGCGAAGAGATCCTCCGTCTCTGCGCCAAGTATGGGGCGTGGAACATACGGGTGTTTGGCTCCATCGCCCGTGGCGAGGCCGATGCCAAGAGCGATGTTGATTTCTTGGTGGAGATGGAGCCGGGACGCAGCCTTTTGGATCTAGGAGGGCTGCAATACGATTTGGAAGAACTCTTGGGCCGCCGCGTGGACCTGGTTACCGAACGCGGCCTCAAGGTGCGCATACGTCAGCGCGTCCTCCAGGAGGCCATCCCATT
>JACIWY010000409.1 GCA_014360745.1 Chloroflexota bacterium | reverse complement strand
GTGGCTATCCACACCGATGTGCGCCCCATCGCGTCGCAGAACACGTACGCAGGTAGCGTGAAAGGTGCCCATGGTCAACTGCGAGACCTCATCCCCCACGAGCGCGCGCAGGCGCGAGATCATCTCTTGCGCGGCCTTGTTGGTAAACGTCACGGCCAGGATATGATACGCCGGCACCCCACAATGCTGGATCAAATAGGCGATGCGATGCGTCAACACGCGCGTTTTGCCGGAACCCGGGCCGGCCAATACCAACACAGGCCCCTCGATTGCCTCTACCGCTTCTCGCTGAGCGGGATTCAGCCCTTGTAGAATATCCATCAAGGCCATCACTCCATGTAATACGGTAAAAACGGGACCGGGCGGATGGGCAGATCGGTACGCAAGCCGAGCGTCGAGCATAGAGGAAAACGTGCCGGAGACCCCCGGCGGATGGCTCCGCTGACCCTCAAATGATACCATGAAGGCCAAGGGGCGTCAACGGGAGCTTGAAAAGGTGGGGTTGAGCGTGCGATTGGCATACGAAAAAAGGGAATTTTTGTCTTGACAATCTCCCTAAACTGTGATATGCTGTTTGCAATTGGATAGCAGGAACGATCCTAACATGTTCGAATCTCGGCGTGTCATGTGCGGTGCTTGTTGTGCTCCCTTGAGCGCAGCGCCAACCGGCATCGTTATTCTGGTACTAGTAGAGCTCCTCGTCGAGGAGCCGTTGCCGGTTGGGAGAGGATCGCGTTAGGATCTGGCCAGAGCACATAGAATAGCCCCCTAAGAGCCTCACCCAACAGGGATGAGGCTCTTGGTTTGTCTGGGCCTGTGCATACGGCCTTTTTGTACGACCCTATAGCAGAGCAACGAAGCCATGGCCGAAAGCACGCAACGTATGTTCTCTTGGGCGATGGCTTTCTTTTTCGGCGCGAGACGCCATTGACACCAATTTTAAGGAGGGTCAGGATCGTGAAGAGCGACGTCATTAAAACAGGGCTGGAGCGCGCTCCACATCGCTCGCTTTTGTGGGCGCTCGGCGCCACCGACGAAGAGATGAAACGCCCCTTTATCGGCGTCATCAACTCGTACAACGAGATCATCCCCGGCCATATGCATCTGCCCCAGATTGCTGCGGCGGTCAAGATGGGCGTTTATATGGCCGGCGGCACCCCCTTTGAGGCCAATACCATCGGCGTATGCGACGGCATCGCCATGGGGCATCGGGGAATGAAGTATTCCCTGGCTTCCCGCGAGTTGATCGCCGATTCGGTAGAGACGGTGGTGCAGGCCCATGCTTTTGATGCTATCGTCCTGATTCCCTCTTGCGACAAGATCGTGCCCGGCATGGTCATGGCTGCGGCGCGGCTAAACCTGCCGGCCGTCGTCATCACTGGCGGGCCCATGCTGGCCGGTCGCCGCGGCAGCGAGATCCTCGATTTGAACAGCGCCTTTATGGCCGTGGGCGCGGCCACGGAGGGCATGATAAGCGAGCGCGAGGTCGAGCTGATCGAAAAGGCCTGCTGCCCGGGTTGCGGCTCTTGTTCCGGGATGTTTACCGCCAATACCATGGCCTGTCTGTGCGAAGCGTTGGGCATCGCCCTGCCCGGCAACGGCACAATTCCGGCGGTGAGCTCGCGACGCCTGGCGTTGGCCAAGCAGGCCGGTATGCAGATCATGGAGTTGCTGCGCCGCAACATCTGCGCGCGCGATATCCTCAACGCCGATGGCTTTCATAACGCCTTTTCCACCGATATGGCCATGGGCGGCTCCACCAACTCGGTGTTGCACCTGTTGGCCATCGCACATGAGGCCGGGATCAAGATCGATTTGAACCAATTGAACACCTTTAGCCAAAACACGCCTCATTTGTGCAAAATCTCGCCGGCCAGTAACCAGCATATCGAAGACCTGTATTACGCCGGTGGCATCGCCGCCATTATGCACGAGCTGGATGGCATCGGCCTGCTCAAGCGAGACCATATGACCGTGACGGGGCACACGGTGGCCGAGAACTTGGAGCCGGGTTCCCCTTGGGCACCCGAGTATGCCCTGGTAAACCGCGACGTGGTACGTAGCCCCGCCGATCCCTATTCGCGGACCGGCGGGCTGACGATCCTATTCGGCAACTTGGCCCCGGAGGGGGCCGTGGTCAAAAGCGCGGCTGTGGCCCCGGCGATGATGCGTCACAGCGGCCCTGCCCGTGTCTTTGATTCCGAGGAGGAAGCCACGAAGGCCATCATGGCCCATGATTTCAAGATCGGCGATGTGCTCGTCATCCGTTACGAGGGCCCCAAGGGCGGGCCTGGGATGCGCGAGATGTTGACCCCCACCAGCCTACTCTCGGGCATGGGGCTGGACGACAAGGTCGCCTTGATCACCGATGGGCGCTTTTCCGGCGCCTCGCGCGGCGCGGCCATCGGCCATATCTCGCCCGAAGCGGCGGCGCGAGGCCCCATCGCCGCATTGAAAGATGGAGACCGGATTTCGATCGATATTCCAAATCGCAGGCTTGACGTCGAGCTTACAGACCAAGAGATTGCCGCGCGCCTCGCGGCCTTGCCCCCGTTCGAGCCGAGGGTCAAGACGGGCTATTTGCGACGCTACGCCCAATTGGTCACCTCGGCCCATACCGGGGCGGTGTTTCAAGAATAGTTGCAGGTTGCGGGGTTGCCTCACCGCCGGCACGGAACCCGCAGCCCCTCGGAGGAAAGCTAGCATGAGGTTAAACGGCGCTCAGATCTTGTTTGAATCGTTGATCCGTGAAGGGGTGGACACCATCTTTGGCATCACCGGCGGCTCGATTATGCCCGTCTATCACGAGATGCCGCGTTATCCCGTTCGCCATGTGACCATGCGTCACGAGCAGGCGGCCGCTCACGCCGCCGACGGCTATGCGCGCGCCACCGGCCGGGTGGGGGTGTGCATGTCAACCTCAGGCCCCGGCGCGACCAATCTGGTCACCGGTATCGCCACAGCCTACATGGATTCATCGCCTATCGTGGCTATCACCGGGCAGGTGGCGCAATCGGTGTTGGGCACCGACTTTTTCCAAGAGGTCGACATCACCGGTATCACCATGCCCATCACCAAGCACAATTACTTGATCACCGATGTCGAGGATCTGGCCCGGGCGGTAAAAGAGGCCTTTCACATCGCCAGGACAGGCCGCCCCGGGCCGGTGCTCATCGACATCGCCAAGAACGCGCAAATGGCCGAGGCCGAATTCCACTACCCCAGCGAGGTAAACCTGCCTGGCTACAAGCCGCACCTGCGCGGCAATGCTCGCGCCATACGCAATGCCGCCGAGATGATCAACAAGGCGCAACGTCCGTTGATCATCGCTGGGCGTGGCATCACCATCGCCGGCGCCCAACGGCCTTTGCGGATTATGGCCGAACGGGCCGAGATTCCGGTGGTGACCACCCTTTTGGGCAAAAGCACCTTGCCTGAAACCCATCCTCTCTGTTTGGGTATGGGTGGCATGCACGGCGAGGCTTTTGCCAACCTGGCTTTGCAGAACGCCGATCTCATCGTGGGCATTGGCACCCGTTTTGACGACCGCTTG
>JACIWY010000408.1 GCA_014360745.1 Chloroflexota bacterium | reverse complement strand
TCTGTGCCGAGAAAAAGAGAATGATGCACGGCGCGGCGGTGACCACGCACATGGCCATCATCAAGTGAGTGAGGGCGATCTCACCCATGGCCGGCTGGGCATCCCAGTAGCGCAAGCCCACGGCCAGGGTAAAGTACTTGTTCGATTGCAAGTAGAGCAACGGCTGGAGAAAAGAGTTCCAACTTCCCATAAAGCGAATGATGGCCACGGTGGCCACGGCCGGCTTGATCAACGGCAAAAGCACACTGAAGAAGGTGCGTAGATAGCTGGCTCCATCGATGAGCGCCGCTTCGTCCAATTCGCGCGGGAGCTGCATGATGAACTGGCGCATCAAAAAGATGAAAAAGGCGCCGCCGCCGAAAAAGGGCGGGATGATGAGCGGGTAAAAGGTGTTGATCCAGCCCAGCCGATGAAAGAGCACGAACTGAGGGATCAAGGTGACTTGCGCCGGAAACATCATCGTGCCCAACGTGGCGATAAAGAACGCGTCTCGGAATGGGAAACGGAAACGCGCAAACCCATACCCGACAACCGTGCAAGAGAGGACGGTACCGAGAACCTCAAAGAAGGCGATAAAAGTCGAGTTCCAGAACCAGCGCGCCAGAGGCACACGACTGAACATCTCGGGATAGTTCTGGAATCGCCACGATACCGGGTATAGATAGGGCGGCCAGTGGAAAGCCTCAAATTGGGTCATCAACGACACAATAAGCATATAGTAGAGCGGAAAGGCAAAAATGATCACCAGGATCAGCACAATGACATACATAATGGCGCGGCTGATGGCGCGCTGTGTGCTCCAGCTTTTGGTCTTGCCTATTCCCGTAGCCCGCTGAGCCAGTTCAAGTTGTGCCATGGATCAGCTCCCTCCTGCATAATAGACCCAGCGCTCCGAAAGGCGCATCTGGATCAAGGTAAAGATGACCAACGCAATGGCGAACATCCAGGCCAACGCCGACCCATAGCCCATGCGGAAATATTCAAAGGCCTGTCGGTAGATGTGCAACGCATAGAACCAGGTGGCATAGCTAGGGCCGCCGCCAGTGCCCAAGAAGGCGATGTTGAACACCTGCAAGGCGCCGATGATACCAAGCAGGAGATTGAACAGCACGGTGGGCGAGATCATGGGGAAGGTCACGTTCCAGAATTTGTGCCAGCTATTGGCCCCGTCGAGATCCGCCGCCTCATACAGCTCTTGGGGCACGCCCTGCAAACCGGCCAAAAAGATCAACATGCGGTTGCCGCCGATGCTGCCCCACAGGCCGATGAGCACGACCGACATCATCGCCGAGTCGGGGTGGGTGAGCCATCCCGGCCCTTGGATGCCGATGGCCGCCAGGGCGCTGTTGATCAGGCCCACGCGCGGGTGCATCAAGAACTTCCACAACATCACATAAGCGACGCTCGGCACAAGGTGCGGAATAAAGAAAAGGGTACGATAGATATAAGTGCCCTTCAAACCCTGGTTAAGCAAAATGGCTAACAAAAGCGAACTTATGGTGCCGATCGGCACGGTCAAGCCCGCATAGACCAAGGTTCGGCCGAGGGCGTGGTAGAAAAGGCGATCGGGACGCAGATCGGGCCAAAGAGGGATCACCTTGTTGAGGTTCAACGCGGTGATAAAGTTGTCCAACCCGATCCATTTGGGCGAACCGAGGATGTCGAACTCGGTAAAGCTCCAATAAAACGAAGCCGCAAGGGGCCCTATGGTAAAAATGATTAGCCCCAAAATCCAAGGGGAGATAAAGGTCACCCCCCACACAGCCTCGCGGACCCTCGTCGGCCTGGCCTTAAAGAGGCGACTGAGCGGTCCATAGAGGCCGAGGCGCGCGCTTTGTTCAGCAGTTGCCGCCATCCATATTCCTCCTTCTGCCTACAAATGAATGATCGATCGAGCCAAAACGGCTCGCCGAGCATTGTCAGAACGAGGGCAAGAGCATTCCCTCTTTGCGCCACATATGTTGTACTTTCAGCCCAATACCCAGGGCATCGCTTGGAAAACAAAAACGAACCGGCTGCGAAGCATTACCTCGCAACCCGTTCGCCCCTTGGGCTCCCCCATCGGATATCCGGCCACATGCCAATTCGTTTCATTGAGCGGGCTAGACGAATTCAATGAATGTCCACAACATATTGAAAACATACCCCAAAAAAGGGGGATTGTCAAAGCGGACAAGGTTGGTTTTCCCGTCCATACTGCAAAGCGGGCGCGATAGCTTGGCGAAGGGGTGATACGCGGCGTATAATGCCCGTGATCTAGGTAGGGCTTTTACCCCCATAAACAAGGAGATGGGCATGAGGGCTTTGATCACCGGCGGATGCGGGTTCATCGGCAGCCATCTGACCGAGGCATTGCTGGAGCGCGGCGACGAGGTGACCGTAGTCGACGACCTCTCCACCGGCCGCTTTGAGAACGTTCAACACTTGGTCGGGCACCCCGCCTTCCGCTTCGCCATCGAGACGATCACCAACGAGACGGTGATGGATCGCCTGATAAGCGAATGCGACATCATCTACCATTTGGCCGCCGCCGTCGGGGTGGAATTGATCGTTCGCGATCCGGTGCGGGTGATCGAGACGAATATCAAGGGCTGCGAGGCCATTCTGCGTATCGGCGCCCGCTATCGCAAGAAGGTGATGCTGGCTTCCACCTCCGAGGTGTACGGCAAGAGCAACAAGGTGCCTTTTGCCGAGGATGACGATCGTGTGCTGGGGCCGACCACGCGCAGCCGCTGGAGCTACGCCTGCTCCAAGGCGATGGACGAATTCCTAGCCTTTGCCTACGCCAAACAATTGGCCTTGCCGGTGGTGATCATGCGCCTCTTTAATACGGTAGGCCCGCGCCAGACCGGCCGTTACGGCATGGTGGTGCCGCGTTTTGTGCAACAAGCCCTGCGCAATCAGCCTTTGACGGTCTATGGCGATGGGCAGCAATCGCGCTGCTTCACCTATGTGACGGACGTGGTCAAGGCGATGGTGGGCCTCAGCGACGAGCCCAGAGCCGTCGGGCGGGTGTTCAACATCGGCAGCACCGAGGAGGTGACCATCGAAGAGCTGGCGCGGCGTACCATCGCCCTGGCCGGCAGCACATCCGAGATCGTATACATCCCCTATGATCAGGCCTACGAAGAGGGTTTCGAGGACATGCGTCGCCGCGTGCCCGACATCACCGCCATCAAAACCCTGATCGGCTGGCAGCCCGAGACGGATCTCGACGGCATCTTGCGGCGCGTAATCGCTTATTTCCGCGAGGCCGAGCCGGCGCTCGAGCCCCATCCAACGGCACCCTGAGGCCCCTTCATCTCGCCGCGCCCGCAGGGGTGGCCGTGGCCAAAAAGAGAAAATTTTTGTTGACATTCGCCCCGATTTAGGCTATTATAAAAAAATATTCACCGCAGAAGGGATGCGGGCGATTTGTCCATCTGCACCGTGCAAAGGGGCCGGGGCCTCGGCGCACGGTGCTTTTTTCTATCTTGTTGGTGCATCGAAGGAGAAGACGATGAAAGCGTTATCCCGACGGGTATGTGGCATCGAGCGATCCCCCATCCGTTTTATC
>JACIWY010000407.1 GCA_014360745.1 Chloroflexota bacterium | reverse complement strand
ATAGACCCGCTGCGGCTTGATCGGCACTTGATCATAGTTCGTCCTGCGCGCCATGCGTTCGCGGTCCACAGGAATGCGGGCCACGCGTTCACTGGGCGAGCGCGGCCCGGTGCGCTTCTTGGCCTCCTCCAGCAACGCTTCAAGCGCCAGCTTGGCATCGGCAATGATGCCCAATTCCGTGGGCACGATGCGGCCAATATGAGCGGGCTCGATGTTGATATGGATAAAGCGTCGTCCCTTCGTGTACACGTCGAGCCGACCTGTGTGCCGATCGCCAAAGCGATTGCCGATGCCCAACACTAGGTCTGATTCGAGGAAGAACTTGTTGCCATAGGGCGAGCCCACTTGGATACCGATATGCCCCACATGCAGCGGGTGATCCGCCGGGATGCCCCCGGTAGCCATATAGGTGGTGATGACGGGCAAAGCAAGATATTCGGCGAACTCGATGAATTCCTTGGTGGCCCCGGATAGCAAGACCCCACCCCCCATGATTAGCACCGGGTTTTCTGCTTTCAGCAGCATATCCACCGCTTTGGCAATCTGAGCGCGATTCGGTTCCGGGCGAACGATGGGCAAGGGGGCGTCCGTCTCCGGATCGTAAGCAATCTCAGACAACTGCACATCCAACGGCAAATCGATGAGCACCGGCCCAGGGCGCCCTTCGCGCGCTATCTGAAACGCCTGACGCATGATCAGCGGCACCTGATCCGGCTCGGTGATGCACCAGGTACGTTTGGACACCGGCGCCGCGATCTGGGCAATGTCCACGCACTGAAAAGCCTCTTTGCCAAGTTGGGCGCGCACGTTCTGGCCGGTGATGGCGATCAGTGGGATCGAATCGATCTGCGCCGTATAAAGACCGGTCACAAAGTTTGTCGCCCCGGGCCCCGAGGTACAAATAGCCAGGGCCATTTTGCCGCTGGCCCGATAAAAGCCATCGGCGGCATGGACGGCGCCCTCCTCATGTCGGGCGATAAAATGTTTGATCTGTTTGGACGTGCTCAAATACTCGTAAACCGGGTTGATGGCCGCCCCGGGAATACCAAACGCGGCAGTGATGCCTTCACTTTCCAGAATGCGTACCACTACCTCTGCAACGCGCATCATCGTCTCCTCTCACTTGTTAAAATCTGCCCGGCATGGAACGACTAGCAGACATACGGGGTATTTTACAAATCCCGAGCGGGTCGGCAAGCGACAATCCACCTCGCAATTGCAGTCCTTCGGCTCCCATGCTAACATCCCCTCTATCGCCGATTTCATCACATGGGCCACCCGAGACATGGAACACTCGAACATGGGGCCCGCTTTGCGACCCCGATGCCTCGGTGCGCTCCCTGTCCACACTCTAACAGGAGGAGCCCTCATGCGTTGGGAAGAATTGACTGCGCCGGAATTTGCCGAGGCCGTGCGCTCCACGGCGACCTGCATCTTGGCCATGGGAGTCTTGGAGCGACATAGCGATCACTTGCCGCTGGGCACCGATGTCATCAATGCACATACCATCGCCTGCCTGGCTGCCGAGCGCGAGCCCGCCGTCGTCTTTCCACCCTTCTATTTCGGCCAGATTTACGAAGCGCGTTGCTTCCCGGGCGCCGTTACTTTGCGCCCGACCTTGCTCCTCGACTTGCTGCAAGGGGTGCTCGACGAGATCGGTCGCAACGGCTTTACCAAGATCGTCATCTACAACGGCCACGGCGGCAACAACCACTTATTGCCTTTTCTGGCCCAATGTGCCTTGTGGGAGGAGCGCCCCTACACGGTGTATCTGCCGACCATGCGGCTCACGCCCGAACGCCAGCAAGAACAGGCCCGGATTATCGAAACCGCCGGCGGCCACGCCGGCGAGAGCGAGACGAGCATGGTGCTGGCAAATCGGCCCGACCTGGTGCGCCTGGAGGCCATCCCCGACATCCCCGGCCTGCCCAAAGGACGTATGCGCCACCTCCCGCCGACCTTTTCGGCCGTGAGCTGGTATGCCGACTATCCCGAACATTACGCCGGCGACGCTCACTACGCCAGTCGCGAGAAGGGCCTGCGCCTGCGCGAGCTCCTCGTCGCCACTCTGGCCGAATACATCGCCGCCGTCAAGGCGGACACCGTCGCGCCGGCCTTGGGACGCGAGTTCCATGCTAGGGCCAGAGGGATGACGCAATCGCTCCTGGAGCCCTCGCCTTCGGATGAATAGACATCGTCGGTGAGGATCAGGCCGAGGAAACGTACCTTGAGAGCCCAAGCCGAAAGGCCGGCTCGCAGGGCGCTGCCCCTATGGGTTGTGCCCAAACGGCCTGCAACAGGCGATAGACGGCCAAGCCACACACAACAAGGGCCAGCAACCAGAGGCAGACGACGATCACTGTGCCCCAAATCCGCAAACGTGTCGGAGCGGCGCGGCACGCCTCGGCGGCTGCGCGAGCGTCAGCCATCACCTCCGGCGGCACCATGCGCAGCCCAAGCCAAATGCCCAAAGGCACCAAGATGACATCGTCCAGATAACCCAAAACAGGCACAAAGTCGGGCACCAAGTCGATGGGGCTCAGGGCATATGCCACGACGAGGGCCAGCCAGACCTTGGCATACCACGGCGTGCGCCTATCGCGCGAGGCCAGATAGAGCGCCAGGGTCTCGCGCTTTAGCCGCCGCGCTTGCCATGCGAGTCGCTTGAGCCATGTCGCGCTCTCGACCTCTGCCCCGCCTTGTTGTGGGCATACCTTTGCCATGAGCCCTCCAGGAGAGGAATAGGCGGCGATTGGAATCGCTGAAAAAGCCGGTCGCCGCAGGGCGATCGAGCGAGGATCGGCGCGGTTTCAACCGTCGGAAGCCGGCGGACCCTCGCGGGCGACGACCAAGGCCACGGCATAGTGATCGCTGTGCGAAAGGCTGATAGCCCACTCTCGGAGGCCCAACGCTTCTGCGCGGGCCAGGGCGCGACCGTGGAGGGCGACGATCGGCTTGCCTCGCCCATCGGAGAGGATCTCCATCTCGGTCCAAGAGATGCCTCTAAGGCCCGTGCCCAAAGCTTTGGAAATGGCCTCTTTGGCAGCAAAGCGCGCGGCCAGCTCGGGCACCCGGCCGCGGCAGCGGGCCAGTTCGGCGTCGGTATACACATGGCGTAAAAGGCGCGCGCCCCAGCGCTCCAAGGCCCGAGCGATGCGCTCGATCTCGATAATGTCAACGCCGACGCTTTGCATATTTTTTTCTCTCCATCCCTGGCTATGTTGGATAGACAGCCGCTACGCGCGAACATAATTCGGCGGCAGGCTTTTGCTGATGAGATCGAGGCAGCGCACCAATTCTCCCGCAGTAAAGCTGCTGTTTTTGACGATCTGCATCCTCCCCCTATGCGTCAGGGCCAGTTCCTCCGCCGGGCCCCGCGCAGTGACGACGATGACCGGCGTCGACGCCGTAGCCCTTTGAGCCCGCACCGCGCGAAGCACCTCCACGCCGCTCCTATCCGGCAAGACCAGATCGAGCAGGATCAAGTCCGGCCGCTTGGCAAGCAAGGCCAAAGCCTCCCCAGCCGACAGGGCGGTGAGAATATCACAACTCGGCCAAG
>JACIWY010000406.1 GCA_014360745.1 Chloroflexota bacterium | reverse complement strand
CGGAGAAGAAAAAGGTCCCCAGGCTCACCCACTTGTCGTAGTAGATGTTCTGGTTCACCACCCGATCATCCCACACGCCGCTGTGAAAGACGCGGTATCGGGCGCTCTTGCTGCCAAAGTAACGGCTGGCAATATAGACAAACACCTCCCAGTTGCCCGCCTGAGGCAGATGAGGGAACCATTTGCCCCAATTGTGTAGTTCGGTGCGACTGTTCCAAGTCCAGAAAAGGTGATTGCGAAAGCCAGTGTTGCGCCCGAACCATCCGCTGGTGGGGCCGCCCCAGACAAAGTTGGGGTCGCGGTCGTCGACGATGATCTCAAAAGCTGCCGGGCCCCCGCCAAGGGTCCAGTTTACCGAGCATAGAGCGACGCCCAATTGTTCAAAATATTCGACGCGCACCTGGTGGACACCTGCGGCAAGATAGACCGTGCCCGAGTGGGTTGTCCGTGATTGGGGATACCACCGATCGATGACCGGTGCGCCATCTACCCATAAACGCACGCCATCATCCACCGTGGCGTAAAAGGTCCAGTTCCCACTGCTGGGAAAATTGATGTTTTGCGTCCAGCGCACGGAAAAATTGTCGGCCAGGATGCCGGGCGCCGGCGCCCCACTGCCCCAATCAAAGTTGATCTGAGCATCGTTGCGCACCAGCGCCGGAGGGCCGCCCAACCAGGTGTTGTTATAGTATTCACCACGCCAAACGCCGGCCGGCGGCACGCCCCCGCCTAATTGCCACGCAAGCCGGATCAACGCCTGGCCCATATTCTCATAGAATTCCAGGCGCAGGCTGTGAAACCCGGTGCTGAGGCTCTTGACGCCGGTATAGGTGGTCGCCGGGTGATCATGCCATTGATCGATGATCAGTTGGTCATCGACCCACAGCCGGACGCCGTCGTCGGAAGTGGCGATGAAGGTATAATCGCCGGCGTCAAAATATTGGAACGACGTCCAGCGCACAGAAAAACCATCGTTGCCGATGCCCGCTGCCGGCGAACCGACGCCCCAGTCAAAGTTGATGCTGGCATCCTCGCGGATCAGGGTCGGCGCGCCGGCCAAATTCACGTTGTTGTAATATTCGCCGCGCCAGGTCGCTTCCGCGACCACATCCAGCGCCGGCAGCATTACGCCTGCCAAGACGAGCATTACGACCAGTGCCAGCTTGATTGCCCGATGCCCGATTCGGTGGAACCCAGATATCCCCAGTGCGGACATCATCGCTTCATCTCCTTTCTCTGAACTGACCACCAAAGCATACTGTTCGAAAGGTACAAATCCAATGGCCAAAGGCATAACCGATAAGCGGGGTTGAAACCGCTATAACGCTTAATTATCTTGCAGCGGCTGCCTCAGCCCATGAAGTTAGGCCTTGCAGGTGTGGCCGCGATTTCAGTCATCGGGTAGTTCCCTCTGCGTTACAATCGCGCTCAGGCGATACGGTTCGGCTTCACCTAGCCGGCCGGCTTTTACCCGCCCGGCGCCAATTGGACGTGCACCAGACGGTTGTCTTTGGCCAGCGCGTAAAAGCGCTTCTTGCCCTCCGCGTCGGCGAAGCGCACCCCATTGGCCATTTCTTCCTCGGGGATGAGCAATAGCTTGGTATCCAATAAGCCATATTGTTGGAGCTGCTGTTTCACCTGCGGCCCGGCCAGCAGATCATCGGCGGAAAGGCCGTTGCGTAGTCGCCATAACGTCTCGAAAAGGATGGCATACGGCGTGGGCTCGGTCATCTCCCAATATACCCGGTGCAATGGCGCATCGGGTGGGAGCGAGGTCTCGCGCACATAGCCATCTCCTTGTCGTACCCAGGTAGCTCTGAGACGCCGGTGGGGGCATTCCTGGCACTCGGCAAAGACCCGCTCCGGGCCGTATTCCAGGCCGAAAGAGGTGCCCGCCACCCACAGCTTGGACAGACCCTCCCCCACAAAGCGGATCTCGCCGTCGGTAGAGACCCAATCGCGGCGGCCCTGTGGCGTCCATTTCGGTGCCCACGCTCCGTCGGGCCGGGCTTGTAAAAGGATAAAGGCCGGCTGCACGCCCCGGCTCTCTAGAATGCCAAAGATGAGCCCCAGTTCCTCGCCCTCGCGGCGAGCGTCTATCAACACGTTGCCGCTGGCCACCCGTTCAGCCCGCCCCTCCGACAGGACATAGAGGCCAAAGGAAGGTAAGGGGGCTACGAACTGCCCCTCGGCTACTCGCTTGACGCGGACACCGCGATAATCCATCGGCCAGCCGGCATCTTGTAGGTACTGTGTGAGCCGTGTGGATAGCTCTTCCTCCGAAAGGGGCGCCTGCGCCGCCAAAAACTCGGCCGCCACATCGGCCATGGCTTCGGCGTCGCCGGCGGTATCTAGGAAACGGGGCCGCCAGGGATCTAGGGTGACCTTGGGCACATCTCTACTCACAGCAGGGGGCATCCAGCCGAGCACTTCGGCCTCTGGGCTCAGGGAGAGGATACGCCGGTCGCCCCCATCGGGCCGCACGGCATAATAAAAAGTGTCCCCCTCTCCGCCCCGATGATAACCGACGATATAAAGGCCGTCGGGCGTCCAGCTCACCAGCGAAGAGGATAATGCTTCCTCGGCCAACACCTCTTTAGCTTGCATCGTCGTGGTGTCTAACAGCCAAAGTCCCAGGCCCCGGGTCGCTTGTTCATAGGTGGCCCCTTGGCGCAGCAAATAAGCCACAAAACGCCCGTCCGGCGACCAGATATGCGCGGCGCTATGTGTCTCTTTGGGGTGCTGCCATTCTCGCGGCCGCGCCTGCCCCTCGGCGAATAGATCGTACAGATACAAGCTGGCCCCTTGTTTTCCCTCGCCCATCTCCTGAGTCAGCAGCCAACGCCCTTGAGGGGAGATGGCCGCCTCTTGGCCGCGTATCGACACCGTACGCATGACCAAACCGCTGCCCAGGTCATAATAAGCTACGCGATCGAAAGAGGCTTTGTCACCTATGGGGATCAGGACGACGCGGTTCGTCTCCTCTTCGTAACGCAAGAGGTGGGCGCCGGTCACATCGCGCACCACGGCCCGCCCGCGCAGGTCCCCGCTTTGTGGATCGAGGGCACGCAGGTCCAGGCTGCGATGGAACGTGGGCGCCGAATCGTCCTTAAAGGCGGTGACATGGAGAAGCCGCTGCCCCTCGCTGCCCCACAAAAGTTCCGTATACTCGATGGGCCCTTCCAACGTCAATCGAAATTCCTTGAGCGTGCCGGCCAATAGATTGATGACATAGACGCTCGCCGAGCGGGCCATGGCCAGCAAGCCGCGATGAAAATCCCAATCTTCCAGCTGTGCCACGGCGGCGACTTCGATCGGGTCGGCGCCAAAATAGTCGCCACGATAGACGCTCCCCCCTTGAACAAAGACCAGATGCTGAGCTTCATCCGGCTTGGGGCCGGGTGTGGCGGAAGGGGGCACTGTCGTGGCGCTGGGCTGGCCGGCCTGAGTCGGCGCGGGAAGGGTGAAGGTCGGCGCCAGGGTAAGCGTCGGCGCAGGCTCTGTGGGCAAAGAAGGCTCGGGCGTGACCACGGTCGGCTGGACCGGCTGGGTGGCCGGAGGG
>JACIWY010000405.1 GCA_014360745.1 Chloroflexota bacterium | reverse complement strand
GGCGTGATCCTCGTGGCCCTCGATCCTTTCTATCTGGCCCATTCTCGAGTGCATCATTTGGATGGATTGTTAACGACATTCGTCACCTTCTCGGTAATCGGCATGACGCTCTACTTACTGGAGCGGCGCTCGTTGTGGCCGCTGCTTCTCTCGGCCTTCATGGCCGGGCTGGCGATGGCCAACAAAGCCCCGGGAATGTTCCTGGCTCCGTGGGCGGGCTTGACCCTGGCCTGGGGGGCATGGAAAGGGGGGCGCGAGGGGCGCTCGGCGCGCCTGATTTGGGCCGGACGAGCCTTGCTCCTTTGGGGAGCCGTGGCAGCTCTCACCGTGATCGCCGTGTGGCCGGCGATGTGGACAAACCCCCGAGGGACTTTGCTGCGGATGATAGAAGGGGCGCTGGAGGAAGGCACCCAACCGCACGCTTGGTCGAACTATTTTTGGTTCGCCCGGCGCGAAGATCCCGGCGTTGCTTTTTATCCGGTGGCTTGGCTCTTTCGTACGACCGTGCCGGTGATGATAGGGCTTTTCGCCTTGAGCCATCGGAGGAACAGGGAGGTGCAGGGCTTGGCTCCCGCGCTTATTTTTGCGCTTGGATTCACCTTGTTCCTGACCGCCAGCCCCAAAAAGTTTGATCGTTATCTGTTACCTATATTCCCCGCACTCGACCTGCTTGCTGCAGCGGGCTGGGCGACGCTCTTAAAGCATATTTCAAGCTTGCCCTGGAGATGGTTGCAGCGCCTGCCCGCGACCATCACGGCGACCGTTGTAGGCGTTGCTCTGGCCGCGATCCAATTCCTGCTGTTATGGCCGGCGCGGCCCTATTATCTGTCGTATTATAATCCGTTGGTCGGCGGGCCTTCTATGGCGGCGAGGATCTTGTTGGTAGGCTGGGGAGAGGCGGCCGAGCTGGCTGCACATTACCTCAACGCGAAACCCAATGCCCAGAATATGACGGTGGCGACGGATATGCCCAAGGAATTTGAGCCCTTTTTCGTGGGCCGTACGGTGCACGTCGCCGATCTTCCGGTGGTCGAGCCGGATTATTTTGTCTTTTATTTGAGCCACGATCAGCGACATTTCATGGAAAGCAGACGCAGGCTCTTTGATCAGCTCAAGCCCGAGTGTGTTTTGACCTCGAATGGCATCCCTTATGCCCGTGTGCATCTCAACGAGGCCTATGAGGCCGAGGTGATCGAGATCTTGCAAGAGGTGGAGAAACGGGCCAGGTCGTTGGACGAGGTGATACTGATGAACGCCGAGGCCGACCTCCTCGAACGCTATAGCGGCTCGTTATCCATCCACTTGGTGGTCGGGCCACCGCGCGAAGATTTTACCCTTACCCGCCTTCAGCCGCTGATGGCGGGGCGGCAGCGGGTATGGCTGCTCACCTTCCCCGATGTGAACGAAAAAAGCGCCGATCTCCTCGACGATTTGTTGGATCAACGCGGCCGCCGTTCGGACTATATCGAAATTAACGGCGTAGCCGCCACTCGTTATGTCCTGCGCGGAGGGGCGCTTTTTGTGCCCTCTCCTCTGGTTGAGGTGCGCGCCAAAGTGGGACGAGATATCCTGTTGGTGGGTTACGATGTACCCAAAACGGAGCTCAAACCGGGAGAATCGTTTCCGCTCCGCTTGTATTGGCACAGCCGTAACCCGGTCAGGCAGAACTTGAAGGTGTTCACTCATCTTCTGGGGCCCGACGGGCAGATGTATGGGCAAGCAGACAGTGTGCCTCAGGGTGGGGCGTGGCCCACCCTTTGGTGGCAGCCCGGCGAGACGGTCTTGGACGACTATGAGCTTACGATAAGTGCCGATGCTCCTCCAGGTGACTATGTCATCGCGGTAGGCATGTACGAAATGGATACCATGAAGCGCCTGCCGATATGTTTCTTCGGGCAAAGCTGCTTGGAGGAAGATCGTTTCCTCATCCGCGGGCTGCGCGTAGCGACCCCTTGAAGCGGCCGGCGGTTATTTCTTGGCGGCAGAACGCCACTTTTCGATCTGTTCTCGCGGTGTGATGGAAGCGAGCCGCTCGGCTTGGGCTTTTTCGGCAGCTATCTCGGCAGCGTCAGGCCCCGAAGGCCCTTGCACGGCGAACGAGGAGACAAGGCGCTTTGTGTCGTTGCTCTGGCAGTGGGGGCAAGCGACCGGAGCTGCCTCGGCCGAGCTGGACATGGTGCGCGAAAAATAGGCAAAGCGGTGGCCGCAGCCGTTGCAGCGATACTCATAGATCGGCAATGCAGCATACCCTCCTATAGATAAGATGCAACTATATTATACCACAATTGCTACTCGGCGCGTGGCAGCCGGAAAAAGAACAGCGTAGCGAGAGCTTGTGCTACCCCCGATGCTACCAAGGCCGGGCCTACCCCGATGCGCTCGGCCAGACCTGCGCCCACAAGCGGGCCAAAGAACATGGCCACTTGGGCCACTATGCTCCATACTGCGGCAAAAAGAGGCTGGCGCTGCCCAGGCATGGCGGCCAGCATCACCTCAAAGAAGGCCACATCGATTCCCGATGCGGTGAGCCCCCAAATGGCCGCCGCGGGCAAAAGCCATATGGGCGAGGGGGAAAGCCCTGTGCTGATCGGATAGAGGGCTAGCCCCAATGCCGACAAGGTCAACACTCGCCGTTGTCCGAGACGGGGGGTCACGCTTCCCCAAAAAGTATAGCCCAAGACCAGGGCGGCATGCCCGACCGTGCCACGCAAGCCGATGAGCGTGTCGGGTGCGCGGAGTTCGTTTACCCAATAGAGACTGAAAAGGGGCGCCGGTAGGTTCAAGGCGAAACGATAGGGCAACATGAGCAAGATGGCCCACAAGAAGGGCCGATAGGTGAGCACCGGCCGAAAATAGTCAGCAATGCGCTGCCAGAGACCATGATCTGGTCCGATGACCGGTTTTTCAAGAGGCTCGACACGGATTTTCGAAAAGAAGAAGGGATCTAGCCAGCCAAATAGGAAGGAAATGAAAAAGACGAGCTGATAATTTAGCGGAAAGACGACGAGATCGAGCAGCCAACCGAAAAAGGCACTGGCCAGAGCCGAGACGATGCTCAAAAGCGCCCAGCGCGTGGCATTCACTTGGGCGCGTCGTTGAGGAGAGAGCGCCTTGGCGATCACCGCCGTCCAAGCGGGGGTACTGATCGACTCGGGAATCGTCTTGATCGCCCAGAGAGCTACCAACGGAATAAGCAGATAGGTTGGGGGCAGCACAAAAGGTAACAAGGCGCAGGCCAGATAGGTCAGGCGTTGAGTGCGGATGGCGTTGCAGCGCACACGCACTTGGTCGGAGTTGCGTTCGGCGATGATAGCGCCGGGGATAAGGGCTAACATGCCGATCAACGCAGGGGCCGAGGTCAACCAGCCGATGATCGTCGATGAAGCTCCTAGGCGAGCCAAGAATACCGCCATAAAAGCCCCAATGCCTGCGGCCGGTACCCCGATGGAGGCTGTGTTGAGGTACAACAGCCGCGCATTGCGATCCTCT
The DNA here is from genome assembly GCA_014360745.1 of Chloroflexota bacterium. GTDB lineage: Bacteria > Chloroflexota > Anaerolineae > UBA1429 > UBA1429 > JACIWY01. Next base: position 84 of record JACIWY010000405.1, on the reverse strand, counting down.
AGAGTTTGGGGGTGCAATAGAGGGGAAGCTTTGAGATGACTGGCCGCGATGCGCAGGCGATAGGCCATTTGAATCATCATGAGC
>JACIWY010000404.1 GCA_014360745.1 Chloroflexota bacterium | reverse complement strand
CGTCCTCGCTGTCTACAAGCTCCTCGAGCAAGCGGCGGGCCAACGCGGGCACATAGCGCGTGTTGATGCCCGGCACGCTGCCCAAAGTCATCACCTGCACCTGCCATAACTCTCGCGGCAACACTCCGTGGGCCCGACGCAAGTAGCGGCCAAAGCTCACCGCCGTGGGCGCCACACCGCCCACCAACGTCACCCTTTCCCCTTTACAACGCTCATAGGCCAGCTCAAAGCGCGCTTCCCAATCCTTGATCGATTTGCCCCCGCCCAGGGCGTCGATCTCGTCCTGTGTGGGCAAGGAGCGCACCGGCGTCTGGGCTGAAACGTATTTGGTATAGATGCCGGAGCTGTAGCCATAATCCAGCTCTCGCTCGCCCACGCGCACGGTGCCCACCCGCGAGGGGAAGTTCAGGTTCAGGTTAACGCCCCGCAAAATATCATAGCGCCCCGAGCCAGCCACGAATTGCAACACCGCCCGCCCGGCGGCGACCCGCATGCGCATGTCGGTGGGCGTCATGGGGATGAATTTGGATTCCCCCGCCGTGGTGCCCCGCGTGATGGCCCAGCCCAGCGGCTCTTCATGAAGCAGCAGGCGCGTCTCGCCGGCCATGACCCGTTCGATCAGGGGCCGATAGCCCTCGTAAGACATAATCGGCATGGCCTGCCGATAGTCTTGAACGTCGCGGAGCTCGGCGACATGATGCTCCTGGCCGTAGGCCGTCTGGGCGTAGAGCGCCAACAAGCGGCGCAACACCTGTTCCTGCGCCGCGGCCGGGTCGGCCAATGCATCGTGCCAAGGCTGTAAAAAGTGTTGCAGCCGCCGGGCAGCGTCCATCGGCGTTGCAACGTCCGTTTCCGGCGTATCTGCCCGATCTTGCATCGTCTCCTCCTAGTTCTGACCGACTTGGCTCTTACCCCTAGTAATCTCGGTCACCGATTCGCGCGACCCATGCCGAGATGCTCGCCATCAACCGTTCGGGCACCTGTAAGGCGACGCGCTCTCGCACCAGAGGCAACAACTCGTTCGCCCACGCCCAGACGGCGCGATAAGCATTCTGTAGCGCGGCCGGATCGAGCGGCGCCGTGCAAGCGCGATAGCGCTCGTACGCCACGGCAGGCAGGTCGTCTTCCAGCGAGCGCGAGGGGATATGCCAATGCACCGTGGTGCCATACGCGATGCGCGCCATCATCAGCAAGGAGCGCTGCACCACGCCGAGCATCTCCAGTGCCCGCGCCCATTCGCCGCGCGCCAGCACCGATCCGCCAAAGACAAAGGCGTTGAGCAGGCGATTCAGCACCATCTGCGCCTCCTCCAGCGAGCGCCCATGGGTCAGGGGCTCACCGATGAGCGGCTCCAGCCAGGGGGTCAATCGCGCATCCTTATCTACCACCAGCGCTGCTTCGAGGCTGGGGAACCACACCACGCCACGCCAGGCCGCGGCGATCTCTTCCAGGCGCGAAAGCGGGTCAAAGTGAAACTCGCCGCGCACTAGGTTGTGAAAGATGACCGCGGTGATGCCAAACTCGTTGACGAACACCAACTCCGTGGGCGCGACCTGTTCCAGCCAGGCCCGTCGGTCCAAACAAGCCAGAGCCTCGTCAGCTATAAAAAGCACGAACTCGATATCCGAATGCTCATCGGCCTCGCCGAGAGCAAAGGAACCGTACATGAGCGCCGCGCGCACGGCCGGGTCTTGGCGACACAACGCTTGAACGCGCACGATCATCTCTTGTTGGGGCAGGGGAGAGTACATGTTCATGGGCCTCGATTCGATTTAGAGCCGTCGCCCGGTGTCCTTTCGGGGGCTGCGTCAAGAGCTGCGTTGAATACAACGCAAGGGTTCAGCGATGCGATACCAATAACGGTAGAGCGCCGCAAAGCCCAACCGCCGATAGAGCCGTTGCGCCGCCGTGTTCGCCTCGGTGACCTGCAGGTAGGCCAAACGAGCGCCCTGCCGAGCGGCCCAGCTCAGCATCCCCGCCACCAGGCGCGTGCCGTGTCCGCGACAACGCCGGGCCGGGTCTATGATGATATCGAACAAGCCGAATAGATCATCCTGCAAGACACCGAGCCCGCAGCCCACCGTGCATTCACCATCGGCCACCGAGGCCAACAGCCGCCGCCCGGGGATCATACTCAGCAGTTGTCCATGCACCCGCTGTTGTGCCCAGGCAGCGCCGTCCGTTCCCACTCCGCTAAAACGCGCGTACAGCGCCAGCCACGGCTCCAGGCGCTCTTCGTATGGCGTCATCGAGGAAGGCGGCCCGCGCCAAGTGGACAAGTCTAGCCAGAGGGTCCAAGTGGGATCGCGGAGCGCATATCCGCGCTCGGCCAGCGCGCGATCGAGGTTGCCCGGCTGGGCAAAAGGGGTGAGCCGAAAAATGGGCGGCAACCCGCGTTCGCGATAACACCCTTCGCAGAAGGCGATCTTTTGCCATAGCTCGATGTGCGCATCATACAGCGGCGTCACCGAGTTGGCCCGTTTGGTGAACCCTTCGGCGAAACGCAACAGCCAACCGTCGTACAGCATTTGCTGCAACGCCGGCCAGGCGTTTAGAGCCGCTTCTTCGATACGTCGCGTTAGCATCGTTCCTACCGCTTCGGCGCACGCGCTGCGCCTCGCCACAGAGAACGTTATCCCAACCCTCTCCGCCGTAATCGGATGGCGAGCCCGTACAAACAGCGATGATATACATAATCATAGGCCCCTACTGTGCGCACCGTTTGCCCCCCAAAGCCGGCTTTGAAACGCTCCACCCCGCTCAGTTCGGCGCTGGGCGAGTCGGGATCGATATCGGTGATCCCCCAGAGGTCGTAAGAGATACACCCCTGCTCTTTGGCCCATTGCATTGCCCGCCATTGCAATTGGTGATTGGGCATCAATTCGCGGTGGGCGTCCGATGAAGCGCCGTAAAGGTAATACCCACGTCGGTTAAAGAGAAAAACCATCAGCCCGGCCAGGGGCTGCCCGTCATAATAGGCCAAAAAAAGGCGCGCGCGTCCGCAAGGCGCGAACAGCTCGAACGCACGTCGATAGTAGGCCTCGCTGTGAATACCGAATTCGTCGCGTTCTCCCGTGACGGCCATCAGCCGATAAAAGAGGCCCAAATCTTTTTCCGTGCCCTCGCGCACCTCGACGCCCCGGCGCATCGACAGGCGCACGTTATAGCGCCATTTGCTCTTCATGCGCGCCAGGATCTCTTCTTCATCGGCGGTGAGATCGACCACAATGGTACGCCGCGGCTGGACTGGCTCGCCGGGCTGAAAACCGTGCCCGACCAACCACGCATGGCGCACGGCTTCCTCGTCGAACCATTCCGGCTCGACCTTAAGCGCCACAGCGCGCATGAGGCGAGAAAGCCGGTGAATGGCTTGCCAAAGGGCATCGCTCGCTTCGTCCGCCTCTTGCACAAACCAGGGGCCTTTAGGCAGATACCCCATGCTCAGTGGCCCCAGGCGGCGGTAAAGCACTTGGGCGCCGGCCACGATACCCTCTTCACCATCGCTTTGGGTAACTGCCAGACGCACCGGCGTCCAGCCAAAGTCGGCCTTGAGCTCGCCCCAAGCCCAAGTCTG
>JACIWY010000403.1 GCA_014360745.1 Chloroflexota bacterium | reverse complement strand
GACAAAGAACAAATAGATCGGCTCGGTCATGGTGCCCCAGTGCAGGGTCGCGGCGGTCAGGGCGGGGAAGACCGCCGTCAACCCGGCGGCGGCAAAACCCACCCGTCGGTCGGCCATCTCTTGGCCGAGTCCATAGATGGGCAGGACGAGCAGCGAGCCGAACAGGGCATACAAAAGCTCGCTGGCCAGCTCTAACTCCCCGACCAAGAGATAGAGGCCACCGGCCAGGATGGGCAGAAGGGGGCCATGATGGACATCGGCAGAGCCCATAAATTCATAGCCTTGGCCGGTGACCAGGTTGTGGCCCAGCCACAGATAAAAAGGCTCGTCGCCCCACACCACACGCGCGGTCTGCGACAGCCCCAACCTCAGCCCTAGCGCCAGGAGCCAGATCAGCAATAAGGGCAACCAGCGCGGCCGCGCCTCGGCGTTCTTCAGAACGGCCAAGTTCTCAAGAGGTTGTTGAACGACGGTCTCCATGGGTCAATCCTTCAGACGATAGACGATGGTCACGCCGTGCCGATCGGTGACCTGGGAAATGGGCTCCAGCGCCGAAGGGGGATGGGCGATGTCGAGCAGAAAGGCCAGATAGGGGCGCAAGACGCGCAGCTCTCGTTCGTCCACCACCACATGGGTGGCGCCTTTGCGTCGCGCATAATCGAGCCACTGCTCATATTCAGCCCGTGGCGAAGCCACGAACCCGCGCTGAGCATAAAGCGACACGGCCAAGTCACGGCTCATGATAGAAGCGTCCGGCGCGGTATGTTCCCTCAACCATAGGCCGACCTCTTTGTGCGCGAAGGGTAGATCTTGCAACCCACGCCGGATGGTGCGCACATGCACGAAACCGATCAACAACACCAAGAGCGCGCAGATCAAGGCCAAAGCCCGGCTATGCCAGCTCATCCAGCGCGCGTCGACGACGACAGGGCGCCCTCGACGCCAGTTCCACAATGTGTCGGCAGCCCAGGAGGCCAGCTCGCCAGCGCCGGCAGCCAGCCAGATCAACAAAGCAGGGATGGCCGGGGCAAAGAAACGCACCTCGACATGAAAGGGCAAAAACGAAAGCACCGGCAGCACGCCGAACCACAAGACAGCTTCGCCCCACAACCGAGGCCGAGTCCACGGATGGCGGAACCAGCCCAACAGGATAGGCGCGAACAAGAACAGCGGAAAGATCGTCGAAGCGAAAAGCTGGCCCTTCATCTGTTGCGCGTTGCGCCAGGTACGCTCTACAAAACCTTGTGGATCCTCGCGCACGATATCGAGGATGCTCTTTTGAAAGCGCCGCGGCGACCACCACAGAATCTCTCCCTGCTCGTCTAGGGAAGCGGTTACCTGGTCATAGAGCACCGGGTTGCGCTCTAGGACGGCCCGGCCGATGTCATGGGTGATGGCCAGTTTGCCGGTGAGCATGAAACTGTCGGTTTGTTGCCAGAGAAAGACCGCATAGGGTGCTGCCAAAAGGGCGAACGCGCCCACATACAACGCCAAGCGGCCAAGAGTGCGCCAACGCCCAGGCCGCCTGTGCAACAGGCGCCTCCCTACGAGAAGCAGGCCGAAAGCAATAAACCAAACCAGCCCCTCCGGGCGGCTCAGATAGGCCAAAGCGAACAGCGCTCCACACAACGCCCAAGCCCAAAGGCGATCGCTCTCCAGGGCGACGAGGCTCGCCCACACGCCGTTATAAACCAGGAACAAAAAGAGGGGCTCGGTCATGGTGCCCCAGTAAAGGATCGCCGAACTCAATGCCGGAAAGATCGCCACCAATAGCACAGCGACCAGGGCGACGCGAGGGCCATAAAGGCGCCGCGCGATGCCATAGATCGGCAAGGTCATCAACGCGCCCAGGGACACATACCAGAAAGCGCTGCCCAGCTCTGGATCGCCAGTGAGCCAATAAACGCTCCCGGCCAATATGGGAAAGAGTGGCGTATAGTGAAGTTCGGCCACACCGTTGATCTGATAGCCCTGGCCGCTTAATAGATTTTTGCCCAGCCATAGATAATCGGGCTCATCCCAGCGGATGACCCTCGGCATGGCGGCCAGCCCGAGGCGAAGGGCCGCCGCCAGGAATAAAACAGCTCCTATCCATAAAAGCTCGCGCCGCCGGTCCCTATGATATGGCCATGCTTGCATGTCTATTCCCCATCCACCGATCGTTCGACCAATTCGCGCTCCAGATCCGCCAGTCGTTTGCGCGTCAGGGCCAGGTCTTGGGCCAAGATCTTGATCTGGTTGCTGAAACGCGAGATGGTCACCGACATCTGGAAAAAGAGGAGTGCGAAACAGATCAAGGCAATGACGATGATCAACGCCGGCGGATAGTCGATGCCGATGGCGAACGAAACGGCATCGATCACGTCGATCAACAACGGAGCCACCACCAGGGCGCCAGCCATCAGCAACCAAAGCAGAGCGTACTCCTCTTTGAGGCGTTTGGTGCGCACCAGGTTAATGACAAAGATCAACACCCCCAAGCCGAGCAACACGAAAAAGATGCGCGCACGCCAGACCATTTCAGTCTCCTTCCGCCGGAAGCGGTGCCCTCTCGACCACATCCTCGATCGCTCGATTAGCAGCCCGTTGACGACGCCAAAGCATAACGGCCAACAAAAGCCATAAACACACGCCGCCCACCAAGACATGCGCCTGTACGATCCGGGTCAGGCCGGGATAAAAGAACGTGTAACGGCGGCCTATGAGCAAGTAGGCCAATACACCTCCCATCCACCAAAGAGAGCGTTCGGCCATCCGGCTCTCTTGAATGAACAGGATCAACAAGGGCAGAAGCGCCCAGACGTAGGTGTACACCTGAGAGTGAGGCGAGATCAACAACAAGGCCACGATGGCCAGCCCATACGCCAGGGCGAAATGCTCGTCGGCGCGACTCTGTCGGCCCTTGGTGCCCCTCGTCAACCAGGCACTGAGGCCCACGATAAGGGCGCTGCTGGCCAACGTCAGCCCCTTGGCCAGGCCGGGCAGATGCACCCCTTTGAGCGTCACCGTGAACACGTTGTGCACCAGGTTGCGGCTGAAAAAGCCATTGAGTGACTGATTCAAGGGAAAGCCGGCAAAGGCTCCCCCAAGGCCATAAATCGACGCATAGCCCCAATATTTGGATAGGTCAAACCCCGTGACCCAAGCCGGCGCCGCGATGCAGGCCAGCATCGTCCCCAGTGCCCAGGCAGCGGCCCGCCAGCGCCGCCGCCAAAGCAACAGGGCTATGAGCGCGCCGGGGAAGAACTTGAGCCCCGCGGCTACCCCCAGCGCCAGGCCCCCAATGGCCTCTCCGGTGAGCCGACCGAGGGTCAGCGCATACAGGGCTAGGGCCAACAACAGGAATTGCAACAACTCCATCTGCCCCAGCCGCAAGGCGGACACGAGCGGCTCAAAACGGACCAGCAACAATAGGGCAAGGGCCAGGTAAGGAGGGGCCAGCGCATCCATAGCGCGCAAGAGTAGCCAGACGCCCCCCACCACCGAACCCACACCAAGCACCCACCATCCCACCCGCACCAAGCCGTAGGGCAAAAAGGTGGCCGGGACCAAGGCCACGGCGATGAGCGGGGGATAGGCGTAGGGCCAAACGAT
>JACIWY010000402.1 GCA_014360745.1 Chloroflexota bacterium | reverse complement strand
GGCTTGGTTGCGCGTTACCATGTTGTTGGTCAGCTTAACCGGGATGGGCGTCGGCGTTTTGCCGGGGGCGGCCCACACGCCGGCGCACCACACCCCGCCGCCTTCCCCCTCGCCGGTCTGGCTGGCGATGTTGCCATCGATGACACTGCGGCGGAGGAACACGTCCGCCATCAAGACGGCCACCCCACCACCACGCCCCAGGCCATCGACGCTGGCGACGTTGCTCTGAATTAGCGTGTCGCGCACGACGCCTTGGCTGCCCATGAAAAAGATGCCGCCGCCGCGCGATTCGCGCGAGGAGCGGCCAGCGGCGTTAGCGACGATCTGGTTGTTGTAGATCTTGACCTCCACCGCGTTGGCGCCAATAGTGATGCCCCCGCCGGCCCCAAAGCCCTGGACGCTGGCCGTGTTGTTGCGCACCTGGTTGTTCTGCACGAGCACCGAAGCGGCCATATTGCGCCCAACGTCATAGATCTCGCCGATGAACAGGCCGCCGCCGTTGCCCGTGTACAGATCGGCGGCGATGTTGTCCGTGAAGACATTGTTCGTGATGGTAATATAAGAGATGGGTTCCACAATATCCGAGCCCACGTGCAGCCCACCGCCCGCCCCATTAAAAGCGCCGGCGATATTGTGCCGAAAGGTGTTGTCGCTGATCTCGGCATGGTATCCGGCTACGCTGAGCCCGCCCCCAAAACCATAGCCCCCTCGGCTGGCTATATTGTCCTCGAAGGTGTTGCCCGAGATGGTGAGCCGGCGGCCCTGCACCACGCTGGCCACCATCAATCCCCCGCCGTAGGCGTCGATAAGCCCCTCGCCATAGTTGCCGACGTTGCCGCGGAAGGTATTGTCCAGGAACGAGGCCTCGCCGTTCGTGGCATACACCCCGCCACCGCCTAAGGAGGTCCACCATTCCCCGGCCAAGCCGGCGCGATTGTCCCTCACCTCGCAGTCGGTCATCTGCAGCGAGCCGAAATCGCTATAGAGGCCGCCGCCTCGCCCCTCGGCCACCAGGCTGGCCGTGTTGGATATCAAAGCGGTATAGGTCAGTTGGGCGACCGTCGAATCCAACCACATTCCCCCGCCCTGCCCCTGGCCCGCTTCGGCGGCCACGTTCTCCGTGATCAGGCAGTTTTCCAGGGTGAGGGTGCTGTCGGTGGCGGCGAGGCCGCCGCCGCCGGAAAGGTAGTTCTCGGCGCTGCCGGCCACGTTGCCGCGGATCTGGCAATGGCGCAAGGTAACCGTGGCCCCTCGCAAGTAAAGGCCGCCGCCCAGGTCCCGATTGTACCTATCCAAGCTCCCGCCGGCCATGGCGTCGCCGCCGGTAAAGGTAAGGCCCTGGAGGGTCACCCGCGCCCCATCGACGACCAGGGCGCGCCCCTGCCCGAGCGCATCGATGACGGTCTCATTTCGAGCGGGATCGGAGGTCTCCCAATCCGAGCGGCTATAGCCCCCTTGCAAGGTCAGGTCCTTGGCGATGTGCACCACCTGCGTGAGGCCGCCGACGGTCTGGACGCCGCCATAGGTGCCGGCAGCCACCTTGATCACATCGTTACGATGATCCACCGCGTCCACCGCGGCTTGGAGGGCGGCAAAGCAAGGCGCCTGGCCGCCACAATCTCCGCCGGGGGCCACATAGTACACGGCCTTCCCGTCGGGCCCCTGCGCCCAGGCCGGTCCGGCAAGATAAGAAGGCGAAACGAGGAGCACGAGGGCCAACACCAGGGTTATCACCAAGCGCCTTGTCCGGCGCCCTGGGCAACGCTCGGCCCACCTTCTCGGAACGCGGGCCTCCGGCCCACACCGTGCAAGCAGGCGAGGACGCCCGCGCTCCGGTTGAGGGGTAGCGGGCTCTAGAGCGCGCATCTCCTGTCTCTGCCCCAAGAATATCCCCAACCCATGCGCATTTAATAAAGCCGGCGGCTGCGTGATGCGGCGGTGAAACTCCATCCGGTCAAGACTCCTTTTCCAAGAATTGAGCAATTCCACGGCGCGCGGACAAGAACGGCTTGGGGCACCTCGGACGCCCAACTCTTACATCCTCCGGGGCGACGTTTCGGGCGATCGGGCGCGGAACGTCCAACCCTCTCCCGACCCCGGCGCAAAAGCGAGCATACCACGATCCCGACATAGCGCCAAGAAGGGGGGCGAGTATTTGGACATGGGATAGGTAAGGAAGAGGATCATCTTTGAGGAAAAGAGGCGCCGAGGTAGGGCCTCGACGCCTCGACAAAGCCGGATCAGAAGCTTACGGGCACGGCGGCACGTTGACGGGATGCACCGTCCAAGTGCCGGTGGCGGCGAAGTTAAAGTAGCTATAGACCCACTCCGGCTGCATAAAGTTCCAGGGCAGCCAGGAGGAGCCGGGGCCATAGCCGTTGCCGGGCCCGCCAGTGCCAAAGACGTCAAAGACCTGGAAGTAGAGCGGGTTGGCGCTCACCAGGACGGGGTTCGGGCCGGGCAGCGTGTTCTCATCCAGCGTGATCCGGTAGAAGCCGGGCTCGCGCTTGATGCCCAGACCCCAGAAGCCCTTGTCACCCGTCACGACCGGGCCATAGGCCTCCAAGATAACCGGCACGGCGATGTTGGTGCTCTCATTGTATGCGATCTTGTCGACGTAGATAGTCACGCCCTCGACGGCCTGGAACGGATCGACGTCCTGCCAAGAACGAAGCTGGTCGCCGCATTTGTTATAGGTCATGCTCGTCCAGATCGTGGGGTCAAAGACCTTGCCGCCGATGTACATCCACGCGGCGTTGGCCCGAGGGCCGGCCACCGTGCTGTACTCGAAGATCAGATCTCCCCAAATCTCCCAACCGGCTGGCAATCCACAGTCCTCGTACCAGCTAAAGGTCCATGGGCCGGGCTGCCCCGCTTCCTTCTTCAGCAGCACGTTCTCGCCCCAGGCGCCATGGCCGGCCCACCAGGCCACGCCCACGGCATCCGCGCCACCCTCCATGAAGGCATCGATCTCGAGGGTGTAGTAGCCGCGCACACAGTTCACCTGGAACAAAAAGTCGCCCATCTCGCTGAACTGATGGCCGGGCGAGCCAGGGAAGGTCTCCTCGCGGATCAACACATCGCCGGCGCCGGTGTCCCGATACAGACGCACGGTGACCGGCGTCTCGGGGCCGCCATTGGTGCCGTTCCAGATCTTGCCGGAGACGGTCATGAGGGGCTTGGCCTGGGCCGAGACCGAGAAGGGCACGACCAGCGCCAGGAGCAGCACCGCCAACAACAGGGCACGTAGTATCTTTTTCATCGTTTCCTCCAGAAGCATAGGGTGTTCAGACGGAAAACCTCCTCCGATGTGACTGGGCGGTCACATCCTATAACCATTTCCTCCTTTTTGGCTCCTCCTTTCCTTAAGAATAGATCACCAGGCACGGCTTGAGCTCACGGGCGGGCCGCTCGCCACGCGTTCCCCTGGGGCGATCGGCTCGCTCTATGTGAGTGTGGGCGCACCATGCCCACTCGACTCTCTAATAGTATAGCATAACGCCGACATTCGGTCAACGTCGGCAAGCAAGAAATAAATGTAATAGCAATTACTTGAAATAAATCGCTTATCTCGGACAAGAAGGAAACCGGGGAATA
>JACIWY010000401.1 GCA_014360745.1 Chloroflexota bacterium | reverse complement strand
CCGACCCCGCTATATGTGGTTTTTCCTCATCGAAACAGGCAATGTTCCATTCGCCTGCCCTGTCTATGATGACACCCCCTGAGAGCTCGTGCTTACCGCCATCCTGAGGCATAAAGGTATAAGGCGGCGGCAAGTGAGCCTGGATGGGGTTATCGCGCCGGCATTCGCAGCGCACCGTTCCGGTGTATCCTGCGGCGACGTTGCCTTCGTAGTCCAAGATCGTCAGCGAGAGGGAGAAAGGCTGGCCGACCTGACCAACTGGCGACCAATTCGCTTGTTCCTCTTCCAGGTCGGTTGTTACATGAATGGAAGCAGCTGCGCCGGGGCGGACGTCGAGGACCGAGCTATAGCTTGCGACATCGCCTAGCGCGACCACGATGCGTGTGGGGACGGCGCGTTCGAGCACGACCTCCGCCGTCCCTTGGCCCTCGATAAGGCATATCTCTGGGGGATGAACTGGCAGGGGTTCGCCAGTTATAGCATGAAGAGCAGAGAGCTGCACGTATCCTTGCAGAGCTACCTTTTCCTCATTGGGCGAGAGTGCACTAATATGTACAGTATGAGGCTGTCCTGCCGTCCACACGGAAGGCATGTCATCTTGGAGGGAGAAACGCCACAACCTATCGCTGCGCGTGATCAGTGCGACGTGGTGTAGATAGGGGGCTGTGGTATGGCGTTGAGATTCGAGGACGGCGCGATACTGCACGTAGGTATCTGCGCGGTGACCTGGCCACAGCTCCTCGCCGCTGTTTTGATAAAAGGTCAGAGTACTTCCATCGGGCCCAACGAACGCCTTGGCCAGAACCTCCCGGCGCGTTGCGCCGGAGCGAATCTGGAAGTATATGGCGGTCTCGGGCGGCGTGGCAGCCTGGAAAAAGAGCTTGCTACCTTCGCCGATCCCCATACGGAGACCAAAGATTGGCGAGAGATACTCGGCCGGCACAGTATAGGCGTTTGTGGCCGCGTACACCCCTTGTCCTTCATCGACAGCGAACGACATCGCCCCATGATCTGTTTGCAATGTCACCCATTGGACGGATGGCAGTTGGCCTATGGTATTGCTCCTTTTCCGGATAGCTATTTGCAAATAGGTATGTCCGTTATGCCTGGGGTGGAGCCTCTCCCCGGATACGGTGTACGTTGTGGCCTCGGTGCCATCAGGCCCAACCCAGTTCTGCCTCAGGAGGTCGATGAGCCTATTCGCCGAACGCACTTGAAGGCCATACCATGCCCCTTCCGGTGTCGTTGCGCTCCAGTGTAAGGAGGCGTTTTCTAGAGTGTAGACGGGCGTGGGCGAGAGCTCGATGTTTCGTGGATCATCGAGCTGCCGAGGGCTATTTCGCGCTCCTATATAGAGCCGTCCATGCACAAGGCCCAACGATTCGGGTGAGGTGCCCGGCGACAAGACGATGGCTCCTAGCCTTTCCCATGAGAGCCCATCAGGGGTGCGGTATAATCCGAAATCGGGCAAAGGCTGGGAAGGGCGAGTCTCTTCTAACAGGCAGTAGAGTTGATCATTCCAAATGTCACAAGCCACGGCTTTCAAGCTTGTGTTGCGCAGAGAGGTCAATTCTGTTTGGCTTTGCCCATCCAGGGCATAGACGCGCCGGTGCGTTTGATCGCCGTCGGTTACCTCGCCCCCTACCAAAAGCCACTGCTTGAAGGCGACGAGCTGTAGGGGGGCGAGCTCGCCCATAGTATCAGAGATTCTCACCCCTTCCCAAGTGACTCCGTCGCTGCGATAGAGGCGCATTGTATACCACTGAGCTTCGGTCGGCCACACGAGAAGGATCGCGTATAGCCATGAACCCCCGGCATGGTTCACCACGGCCAACGACTCCACTCTGGAGCTTCTGACCGCCAATGTATCCACGACCTCATACGACCAACTGACCCCTCCATTATCCGAGACGAGGACAAAGGGCCGGCCCACGGGATCCTGCCCCTCGGACCTATATTGCGCGTATAGGCGTCCGCGAAATTCGATGAGCTGCAACACATGGAGCGCTTTGGGTAACGTGCGAAACTTTTGCCAGCCTGTGCCGGTGTTCCGGTAAAAACTGCCGAAGGTCCAATCTTCCTGGCTATCCTCTCCGCAGGCATATAGCACATTCCCATCAGGCGAATACCAACCGCCGACCTTTTCCTCCGGGATACCGGTCATCTCCACGGACAGTTCTCCACACAGAGGGTCATAGCTCATAATGTCGACGGGTCCGCGATTGTTGATCGAGTCGCCGTAGCCGATATAAAGCCGTCCTTTAAGGGCCTCGACGTCCCAGATATTATTAGCGAATGCGCCTTTTGAGGGGGCGGGCATCAGCAAAAAAGCGGGGGCGGTAGGATCCGTTTGGAGGGTCAGGGCGTGCCATTCCGGGTCCAACGCCAGGCCAACGCCGGCACCGGCGGGCAAGGAAGGCCAGGGACCGTCGATGATAACGGTATCATAAAGACGTTCTGCAGTGACAAGAGGGAGAAAGGCGCGCGACATCTGCTGCTGTTCCCTTTGGGTTTGCGATGGCCAAGAAAATGCCATCGCTCCCCAACAACCGAGCAGCGCCATCAAGAAGCCAGTGCAACATACCATGCGCACGGATTGTGATCTCCAGAGAGATCTGGCAAAGACAACGGCCCATCTCATTATGTACTTTTCCGGAGGTACCGGACGCGACGGCCAACGCTTGGCTCGTGCTCGCCTACAACCTCTGTGCCAGCTCTGAAAACAGCATCGCGTAAGCTTTCTGCGCCCGACGAAAGCTACTCAGGCGATAAAATTCGTTGGGGCTATGGGTACGTTCATCATGCAGCCCAAAGGCAAAGACCACGGTATAAGCGCCCAGATGCTCCAAAAAGAGGGGCGTGACCGGAATCGTGCCGCCCATATAGATTCGGTATGGTTCGCGCCCGTATAGCTCGCGTAACACATTGGCCGCCGCCTGGTTGCCTGGATGCTTGGCCGGCACCCTGTAGGGGCGAGTGCCCCCCGCGCTGCGCTGGAGCGTTACCCTGACCCCTGGGAGCGTGTGCCGGGCTATATGATCGGCGATGCAATCCAGGATGCGCTGAGGGTCTTGCTGGGGCACCAGCCGGCAGGTGATCTTGGCGTGGGCCTCGCTGGGCAATACGGTCTTGGTACCCTCGCCTTGGAACCCGCCCCATATGCCGTTTACTTCCAACGTCGGGCGCACCCAGGTGCGTTCGCGAGTCGTGTAACCTGGCTCGCCAAAGAGGGCGTTGACGCCCAGCTCTTTTTTGTATTCCTCTTCGTCGTAAGGTATCTGGGCCAATGCCTGTCGTTCTTCGACGGATAGCTCGACGACGTCGTCATAAAAGCCCTCGACCAGGATCTTGCCCTCCGGGTTACGCATCGAGGCCAAAAGGTGGGCCAGCGCGTGGATCGGGTTCTGTATCGCTCCACCGTAGGTGCCAGAGTGCACATCATGGTCGGGGCCGACCACGTCGATCTGCAGGCCACAGATGCCGCGCAAGCCCATCTCTAGCGCCGGCTCGGTCTCGCTCCATTGGCCACCATCGGCGCTGAGGATCAGGTCACAAGCCAGCTTATCGCGATGGAGGGGGATAAACTCCCCTAATTGCGGGCTGCCGATCTCCTCCTGACCTTCGAAAAAGAACTT
>JACIWY010000400.1 GCA_014360745.1 Chloroflexota bacterium | reverse complement strand
ATCCACCGGGCGTTGCTCCATACCCGTCGGCTCTTCCCTGATCGGCGCTTGTGCTTCCTCGGGGATGCGGGGCTGGATGACCAGAAAATCTTCCGTTGGATCACCGAGCTGGAGGCCGACTTCATCATCCGCGTTGCGCATCCGACGAATGGCGCCACCGCCCCCACATCGAGCATACCCATCGTTTCGCTCAGGAACGGGGCTTGGACGTAGAAGATATGCAGGTCCACACTGTGGAGCGCATGCGCCGCCTTTTTGCCCTGCTCTTGATCGCCGCCCTCTTTGTCTACTACATCGCCAATGTCTGGCCCGAATCTGCCGTGAAATGGCTGCTGGATCTGGGCGGCAAACTCCATCTTAAGCTGGTGCCGATGGCCCCTATCTCTTGCTCGCGGGCATCGCGGCCGTCTTTATCACCGTCGCAACCCTGTCCTTTGCCGCCCGATTCCCCTTCCCAAGAGAGTGCCTGACTTATGGGTAATCACCAGATATGGTCTTTCACACTCATATTTCCTTTAATGCGTTTTTAAAATGCAAACTGGCTGAACGGGGTAGGTCATGATATGATCAGTATAGGATGCCCTCACCCGAAAGACGGCGCTTCCCCGACTGGGCCGAGCGGGAGCGCGCCGACGATATCGCCTGGATCATGGAGAACTGGCACGTCTTCTGACCCGCTTCCCAGCGGGGGTATGAGGAGTGGGGGAGAGGCACGCTGGTGGTGGACACGACCACGGTGGTCGTGCATGAGCATGGGGAGGGCAGCCCCTTCGCCTCTATGCCCCAAGACCTGGTGGAGCAGAAAGGGTGGGAGGATCTCAGCCGCATGGTCAGGGAGTACGACCCCTCACGTGAGTTGGTGGCAGTGCTGCTGAAAGCGGGGGAGCGACGGAGCGCCTATCGCCTGGGAACGCCGCGACAATGAGACGTCTGCCGCGTGCTGCACGATGTGTACGAGAAGGATAATGGCAGTGAAAGTAATCTTGTGACTCTACGAGGCTTGCGTGGGACAAGCCGGGTACCTTTTGTGGAGCGCCAGACAGCAGAAGATCGCTCGCTACTGATACCAGCAACCAAGGAGAGTGCACATCGTTGAGAACGAATGGCTTGCCGAGATCTCGGTCGGGAATCGCTGGGCGTTGCCGTTGTTTCTCTCGCCTCTTGCCAACAGTTTTGAGTTTTCCTGAGTAAGTGCTATACTTGGGCTAGATGGCGATGAGGCTCGCCCGAGGTATAGACCTCGACAACCGTCAAAGGGTGGCTGCGGAAACCCTTTGAATGATAGCCTCTACTGCCGTAGGGCTTACCACGGCTGGTAGAGGCTTTTTTTATATCCCTAGCTGAGAGAACGGTTTGTGGGCAACTTTGGCCTGGCTTATATCTATCTTAAACAGGCGCTTCGGCAGACAGGGTGCCCCATCTGCCGCTGTTGCTTCGATCACGAGACGCGCTATCTCAAATTTTTGCTTTGGGAAAACGTGAACGACATCGGAACGCGCGTGCGCCTGGCGGAAAGCCTGGGTCTTTGCGGGCGACATGCGCGGCAGATGCTTCGGCTGGAGCAAGAGGATTTGGGCATGACACTGGGCAACAGCATCATTTATGAGAGCTTGATCCATCTGGTTTCGCTCAAGCTGCACGATATGCGTTCCTGCGCTGCGGATGCGGGAGTGCGAAAAGATTGGATGAACAGGTTGTTTGGGGGGCTAGGAGCCAAGGCGTCACAGCCATATTCAGAAGAAGCGCAGACTCTCTTGGCGCCCAGCAAAGGTTGTCGAGTCTGTGAATTGAGTGAGGAAGCGGCAAAGCACTATGGCGACACCTTGGTCGAGATGCTCGCTTATGACGAGCTTCAGGAGATGTACGAGCGATCCGATGGTGTTTGCCTGCCGCATTTACGGATGATACTACAGGGAACCGGCCAGGCTTTGGCTCTGGAGTATCTGCTATCTCAAGCTGAAACCAGGCTACAAACGCTTGAGGATGATCTGAGGAATCTTGGCAAAAAGCATACTGAATCGCACCGTAATGAGCCGATGACCATGAACGAACGCCTTGCTGTAGAACGAGCCATCGCTTTCTTGACCGGCTCCGATCCTCCTCAGAGTATGAAGGACTCGAGAATGACGTCGTGCGTTCAGAGCGGAGGATCTGGGGATGGGCCGCACGAAGAGCTACTATGATCTGCGCGATGCCCGCGGGCGCTGCGCGGGTGCCCGATATGTCACGTCAGCGCCCAAGCGGTTGATCGCTACTTGGATGGTCTGATCTATGAAAAAGTCAACGATCCAGGGCTGCGCGCGGCGATGCGTGACGCGCGGGGCTTCTGTCACCGTCATAGTTGGGGCCTCGTCCGCCGCGGCGCCGCCTTCGGGGCAGCCATCGTGATGCGCGATGTCGTCCGTACTTTGCAGCGGACCCTGGCCGACGCCCGCTTCCGCAATATGCCCTTGCTCTCCTTGACCCGTGTGCAGGAGACGCTCGACGCGCAGCAGCCACGCTCTTCTACCGCGGAGGCTGTCGCCGCCCTTGGCCCCCAAACGCCCTGTCCCGTCTGCGTATTCGAGGGGGATGTCGAGGGCGCGCTTGTGGCCAACTTCCTTGAGAATCTCCAGAGAGAAGGGGGGCTACTCCCGGCGTACCGGGCGTCCGACGGCTTTTGTCTGTCCTATGTGCGCCAGATATTGGCCCGTGTAAGCGGCGAAGCCGCCTTCCAGATGATCGTAGAAGCTCAGCAGGCGATCTGGACCAGGCTGGAACAACAGCTCAGTGAGTTGATTCGCAAGAGCGACTATCGCTACGGCGATGAAGCAGTAGGGAGGAGGGCACCTCCTGGCTGCGTGCGGTTGCCACCATAGCGGGGGAAAACTTTGGGAGCAAGTCCTGTGGAAATGGACATCATTAGGGCCCATCTCAAAGCGGCGTTTGAGAAGCCGGGGTGTCCCGTCTGCCGCCTATGCCAGGAGGCGGAGATCGCCTATATCCGGACGCTGTTGTACGACTATGTGAATGACGGTCTCACACGGCTTGGCTTCATCCACAGCCAGGGTTGGTGCCCGCGACATGCCTGGCTCCTGCAGGCCAGCGAGCAGTTGGATTGGGGCGATGGGCTAAAAACGGCCATCATCTATGAAAGTGTCGCCTCCCTAGTGCAGAAGAACTTGTCCGCTTATCTGACGAGATATCCGGCAGCGGCCACGCCGGAATCCTATGCTTCACACGAGCAAGAGTGCGGGGAATGGCGTAGAGGGCTCAGGCGTCTGGGGGATGTGGTCGCCGGTTGGTTCGGGAAGAGACCGCCTGACCTCGCCTCCACGAATCGCCTCCTGGCGCGGCTCTCGGCGCGCGCCGAATGCCCCGTTTGCGAGGTCATCGCGGGGAAGGAATCCCTCATCGTTGCCAAGCTCGCGGACGGGGTCTTGGATGCGCGCTTTCGGGCTGCTCTACGCGCATCCGATGGCCTCTGCCTTCCGCACCTAAGGGAGGCACTGGCCTGTTCGCCAAGTGAAGAGGCGACTCATCTGCTTGTAGAAGCAGCAGACGAGAAATTGACGCTGTTATTGGCGCACCTGCGCGGCTATATCGACAAACACCGCTGGCAAGACAGGACGCTTCTTTGTGCGGAGGAAAAGGTGGC
>JACIWY010000040.1 GCA_014360745.1 Chloroflexota bacterium | reverse complement strand
GGGCAGGGCCTCCGATCTCTCGGAAGCCCTGCCCGCTACTCCGCCCGAGGGCGATGTATTTACCGCATGAGGTCCGGCATTAATCTCGACGGAACTCTTGAAGTAGTTCGCCTTCTGAGTTGACGATATCGATGATGAGAGGCATCTGTCCTAAAGCATGGGTCGAGCAGGAGAGGCACGGATCGTAGCAGCGAATCGCCGCCTCCACTCGGTTCAACATGCCCTCCGTCAGGTTGTTGCCGTCCACAAACTCTCTGGCCACCAGGTTTACGGAATGGTTCATGGCCCAGTTGTTGTTGCCCGTCGCTACGATCAAATTGACCTTGGTGATCTGGCCGTTCTCGTCGGTCCAATAGTGATGCCACAAGGTGCCACGCGGTGCCTCGATGCAGCCCACGCCTTCGCCGGTGATCTGTACATTGGTGTCGATGATGTCGTCGGAGAGGATATCTTCGTCTTCACACAGCTCGACGATGCGCTCCATGCAGTAGAGATCCTCGATCAGCCGCGCATAGTGGTAATAGAGCGAGGGCTCCACCGGCCCTTCGGCCAATGCCTTGAACTTCTTGAACTCCTCGTTGGCCAGCGGGGTCGAGATATGGCTGGCGACGTTCAAACGGCCAAGCGGCGCGACGCGATAGACGCCGTTGGGCCAGCCCATCGGTTTGTAGTACGGGAACTTGAGATAGGACCAGTCTTCGACGTGTTCGGCGATATAATCCAAGTACTGAGTATTTTCGAACTCGTTGATGAATTTGCCGTTCTTGTCGATGATGCGCAGCTTGCCCTCATAGAGCTCCAGTGCGCCGTCATCCTGGACCATACCCATATAGTTGGAAGGAAAATTGGCGAACTTGTTCACTATTTCCTGGTTCGCTTCCAGCCAGCTCTTGGCAATCTGGATACCGTCTTGGATGTAGCCGATCATTTCGTCGGCCTGGCTCAGCATCCAATCCCGATCTTCCTCCGACAGGGGGGTAGCCACGCCGCCCGGCACGGCCCAGTGCATGTGGATACGGCGCCCCGAGAGGCGGCGGATGATCTCTTGGCCGTATTTGCGCAGCTTGACCGCCTTGAGCGCCAAGCCCGGGTCTACCTCAATGAGGCCGGCCACGTTGCGGATGGCGGGATCGGCGTCAAAGCCCAACAGCAGGTCGGGCGAGGCCAGGTGGAAGAAGTGCATCGAATGCGACTGTACCATCTGCCCCTTGTGCAACAGGCGTCGCAGCAAATCCGCCGGGCGCGGCGGGGTGACGCCGGCCACGCGGTCGGTGGCCTTGACCGAGGCCAGATGATGGCTCACCGGGCAAATGCCGCAGATACGCGGCGTGATGACCGGCATTTCAAAGTACATACGCCCTTCGGAAAACTTTTCAAAACCTCGAAACTGGTCGACATGCAGGTAGCTCTCTTCGACCTTGCCATCGTCGTTGATGTGGATGGTCACCCGCGCGTGTCCTTCGATGCGGGTTACAGGTTCAATCGCTACTTTTCGCCCCATGTTATACCTCTCCTGTGATCGCTAGACGGATACAACGTCGCAGATCGCGCGCGAACGGGCAGCAATGCCGCCAGTGCCGCGCCTTGGCAGACAACCCCTAGTCATACTTGAGCAACTCGTCGGTCAGAACGGGAGTGCGTCCGGCTAATAGCTCGGTGATGGCGAACCACAACGCCTGGGAAGGCGGCGGGCAACCGGGGATGTGCAGATCCACCTTGACGACCTGATCCACCGCTCTAACCTGTGGGTAGAGCTTGGCGATTTCGGGCGAGCGAGGGATCGCGGAGCCCGGCTCGGTGCTCTCGGTCTCGACATAACCTCGGCGAAGCACCTCTTCGACATCGAAAAAGTTGCGCATGGCGCAAATGCCGCCAAAAACGGCACAATCGCCCACAGTAATGAGCACCTTGGCGCGTTCGCGCATCTCGCGCGCCACCGCTTCCTGGTGGTCGTTGCTGATGGAGCCGGTCAAGATACCCACATCGCACCCTTCTTTGGGCGGATGTTTCAGGTCGGTGATGGGTGAGGATAAAAGTTGTACATGTTTGAGCAGTTCGACGATGTTCTCATCGATATCCAATAACGACATATGGCAGCCGGAGCATACGTCCAGCCAGTCGGTGCAGAGCGTAACCTTGGCCATGAATGTCCTCCTATGGGTACAGGTTGCAAGGTGTCCGTCGGCCTGTAACCTCTGACCTATGTGGTGTTGTCTTTACAACAGCGCGCCCAGGCGCTCGATAATCTCGACCTCGGAAGGTATGCGCGTCTTGACGCCGGCCTTCATTTCAAAGGTACGGCCTTCTGTGTTAACAAAGGAACCGCTCTTTTCGGGCAATGTCGGTGAGGGGAGGATGACGTCGGCCACACCTTCCCATGGCTCGCGGAAGCTCGCCTGCACCGCCACGAAATCGGCCTTGGCCAGCGCCTGCATCAGTTCTTCGCCGACCTGTGCGGCCTCACCGGCAATAACATAATAGGCCCTTGCGGAAGGCGAGGCATTGAAAGGCTCTGTCACGCCCGCTTTAGCCAGGCCGGCGGTGTTGCCCTCGGGGGCAAAGCCGATCAATTTGGCATGGGGCAGCTGTGCGGCCAACTGCTGCGCCAGCTTTTCGCTGCCCTTGTCGTACACGATAACGGGGTTCAAAGCCTTGCGCGCCAACTCGATAGCGCGCTCGGCCTCGGCGGGCGACCACTTGGAGCGGGCCCATGGCTCCAGGCCATTGGGGTCATCGTCCAAGATGATAACCCGCACGCCGCGATGCCGCGCGCTGCGCTTGATGGGGAAGCCAGCCATGCGATAGTTGGAGCCCTGGGTAAGGTCTACATCGGCCACGATGATCAGGTCGGCTTCGTCCAGGGCGCTAATAGGAGCACAGTTGGCCTCGGGCAACGCGCCGCCCATGGTCACCTTTTTGCCGGGTAGCTTGCTCACCGCGGCCTGAGCGGCCTCGGTGGAGGCCAGGCCGGAGATGACCACGGTGGCCTTGTCGCCGGCTGTCTTCAGGCCGGTGGCTACCTTCTGTAAGGCGTCTTCCCAGCTCGCATCTACCAGGCCGTTGTTATCCTTGACCAACGGCTTACGTACACGCTGACGCTTCTCGTGGAGCAGCCCGAAACGCCCGATCTCGCACAGCAACCCTTTGTTCGGCTCGGCATCCCAATCGCCTTCGACGCGAATGACGCGGTTCCCGCGGATGATCCACTCTACGCCGCAGCCCACGCTGCACAAATTACAGCGCGACTTGACCCGCTCGATCTCGTCGGTAGCACCCATGTAGGCGCTGGCTCGATCCATAAGGGCACCGGTGGGGCAAATCTGCAAGCAGGTGCCGCAGGAAACGCAGCTCGACTGGCCAAAGGGCACATCCATGTCGGCGATGACCATCGTCTCGGCGCCACGGTTCTTGAGGCCCAAGGTGCGATTGCCTACCAGCTCATCGCAGGCGCGGATGCAGCGGCGGCACAGGATGCAACGGTTGTGATCCATCACAAAGTACTTGCGCGTGGCATCCACCGGCAGTTTAGGATACGCGCGGTCGAACTCCCAGTGGGTCAGGCCATGTTCGTAGGCCAGCCTCTGCAGCTCACAGCTGCCACTCATCTGGCAGTACATGCAAAAGTGGTTGCGTTCTGAGAAGAGCAGTTGGAGCACAAAGCGACGCGAATCGAGCACCGGCTCCGATTTGGTGTGTACCACCATTCCCTGCGAGACAGGGAAGGTGCAGGCGGGCTGAAGCACACGTTGTTTTTCCACCTCTACGAGGCACATCCGGCACGCGCCGATGGGCTTGAGGCTATCGTGCGCGCAAAGAACCGGGATGTCTATTCCTGCGGCTTTGGCCGCATCCAACACGGTGCTGCCTGCGGGCACGGATACCTGTTGCCCATCGATGGTGACCTGTACATCTGGCATGTTGATTCCTCCTGCGACATACGGCTTGCAACAAGGCAAAGCGGCCGTCCGCCAAGGGCGTACGATTATGCCCCTATTTTACCTCAAAACTCTACGAATTTCAAGCCTTTTCTTGTCGAAAAATACGAAATTCGTACACAAATTTCGGGCGATCAATCTTTTGTCTCCAAACTCTCGGAGCGGATGAAATCGATCAAACGCTGTACTGCCTGGTCGGCCAGGGCCGAGGTAGTGGGAGACAGGTGTTCCCCAAAATCAAAATCAGACCCTTCTACAGACAGGATATACCCCTTTGGACAGCGCCCGTAGAGCATTTGGCAAAGCGCCAATAAGGAAGATGGTTTGAGGTGATGGCTGACCATGCTCGGGCGCAAGCCGGGCGATATCTCTTCCCAATGCACGGGAGCCCAACCGGCGCCCTGGACATGAGCGTCGATAAAAATCACCGCAGCATACTCGGCCAGCAGCTCGGCCAATTCTGGTGTGAGTTGATGCATGCGCATCGCCGTCACACGGCCCGCGATCAATTCTTCCTTATCGGCATCCGATGGCCCACTGTTAGCGACCAATTGTTGCCGCAACCGACGGAGCACATGAAACGCTACGCCGTCGTCCCTGCGGCTCAGGTTGCCATAGGCGATGAGCAACATTCGGCCATGCTTCATCGCTTGAGAAGCCGAGGGTTGGGCTGTTGGGCGCTGTTGGGCGCTGTCCTGCTCGATCATTTGTTTTTGTCTCGCTAGTCGAGATCGCAACGGAGGCAGCGTTTGCAGTCCTCACGGCAAACCTGCTCCGAAAAGCCAAGCTCGATCTCTTGCCAATTATTGCGTCGCGTCTCTGGATTCTGAACGGGCATTTTGGCGCGAGGAGCCTCGGCATAGTCCTCCATGGTCCAGGACAGGTCCACGGTGTCGTAGGCGAGCCAGCCGTCTTTGGGCTCGGGCTCGCCGGCCATCAAATATTCGTCCACCGCCTGGGCGACCTTGTTGCCCTGGGCGACGGCCTCCACCACGGTGGCCGGACCGAGCACTGCGTCGCCTGCGGCAAAGACGCCCGGTCGATCGGTGGCCAGGTGACGACTCACTTTGATGGTCGAATCGCGGTTGAACTCAACGCCGCAACCGTTTACACATTCCATATCGGTGCCCTGGCCGATGGCGGGGATGACCACATCCACGTCCAGGATGAACTCGGAGCCTTCGATCGGGAAGGGGCGGCGGCGGGCGCTGGAGTCGAATTCGCCCAATTCCTGACGGATCAGCTCCAAGCCCTCGACCTTACCATTGCCTACGATGCGGGTTGGGTTGACCAAGAAGTGAAATTGCAGCCCTTCCTCCTCGGCCTCGCGGATCTCCAGCTCCTGCGCGGGCATGTCGTGGCGCGTGCGGCGGTAAACCAGGTGCACCTCCGCAGCGCCCAGGCGGATAGCCGTGCGTGCAGCGTCGATGGCGGTGTTGCCGCCGCCGACGACGGCCACCTTTTTGCCGGCCAAGTCGGGCGCCTGCCCTTTGGCCACATCGCGCAAAAAGTCGATGCCGCTCATCACCCCTTGCTTGTCTTCGCCGGGGATGCGCAAGCCGCGACTTTCCCAGGCGCCGATGGCCAACACCACGGCATCGTAAGGAGCGCGACCGTTGCCACCCTCGAACAGTTGGTCGATGGTAAAGTCACGGCCAAGGCGCGAGTTGAGCACGATCTCGACGCCCGCGCGCTTGATATTGTCGATCTCGGCCTGCAGGATATTGCGCGGCAAACGATACTCCGGAATGCCCCAAGCCATCATGCCGCCTGCTTCAGGCATGGCTTCATGCACCGTCACATCGTAACCCCATTCGGCCAGGCGCAGCGCGGCGGTGAGGCCTGCCGGGCCGGCGCCGATGACCGCCACCCTCTTGTTCTTCTTGGCCTCGACCATCTTGGGCATCCAGGGTTTGCCCAGTTCGTGATCGGCCATGAAGCGCTTGATATGGCGAATAGAGACCGGCTCGTCCAGCTCGCCGCGACGACACCGGCGCTCGCAGAAAGCCGGGCACACGCGGCCGCAGACCAGGGCGAATGGGTTGCGTTTGCGATGGATATCCAGGGCTTCGGTATAGTTGCCCTGTGCGACCAGGCTGACGTAGCTGGGCACGTCTACGCCGGCGGGGCAGGCGTTGACGCAAGGCGCCCGCACCAGGTCTTTGCATGTGCCTGCCGGGCAACGTTTATCCAGGATGTGGGCTTCGAACTCGTCGCGGAAGTAACGCAGCGCGGCCATGACCGGGCCAGGGGTAAGCTGCCCAAGAGCGCAAATGGACGCCGTGGCCATACCGGTGGCGATGCGTTCGATGGTGTCCAGGTCTTCCATAGTGCCCTTGCCCTCGGTGATGCGCGTCAGCACCTCCAGCATCCGCCGGCCACCAACGCGGCAGGGCACGCACTTGCCGCAGGATTCGGCTGTGGCAAAAGTTAGGAAGTAGCGGCTAAACTCGACCATGCAGGTGGTCTCATCCACGACGATCATGCCGCCGGAGCCCATCACGGCGCCGGCCTCGCGCAGCGAGTCAAAATCGACGCGCAGATTCAACCCCGAGGCGGGCAAACAACCGCCCAGCGGGCCGCCCGTCTGCACGGCTTTGAACTCTTTGCCGCCAGGCACGCCGCCGCCGATATCAAAGATGATCTCGCCGAGGGTGATGCCCATGGGCACCTCGACCAGGCCGGTGTTCGCCACCTTGCCGGTGAGGGCAAAGATGGCCGTGCCCGGGCTGCGGGGCGTGCCGATGGAGGCGAACCATTCGGCGCCGTTGGCGATGATCTGCGGTACGTTGGCATAGCTTTTCACGTTATTGTTGTTGGTGGGTTTGCCCCACAGGCCGGATACCGCCGGGAAGGGCGGGCGGGGGCGTGGCTCGCCGCGCTTGCCCTCGATGGAAGCGATAAGCGCCGTTTCCTCGCCGCAGACAAAGGCGCCGGCGCCTTCCTTAATATGTAGCCGAAAATCGAAACCCGAACCGAGAATGTCCTCGCCTAGCAAGCCGTATTCCTCGGCCTGCTGGATGGCGATGCGTAGGCGTTGGATTGCCAACGGGTACTCGGCGCGGCAGTAAATGTACCCCTCTTTGGCGCCGATGGCATAAGCGGCAATGGCCATGCCCTCGATTACCGAGTGAGGATCGCCTTCGAGGATGGAGCGATCCATAAAGGCGCCAGGGTCGCCTTCGTCGGCGTTGCACACCACATATTTGACCTCGCCGGGCGCCTTTTGGGCAAACTCCCACTTGAGGCCGGTGAGAAAGCCGGCGCCGCCGCGCCCGCGCAGGCCGGAGCGCTTGACCTCGTCGATGACCTCATCAGGGGTCATCATCGTCAACGCCTTGCCCAGCGCCTCGTAACCGCCCTGCGAGATGTATTCTTCAATGTTTTCGGGGTCGATCAGGCCGCAATTGCGCAGCGTGATACGCAGTTGTTTGCCATAGAAGGGGATGTCATCATAGTAAGGGATTGACTGATGGGTCAAGGGTTCCTGATAGGTCAGGCGCGGGACCACACGCCCTTTGACCAACGTTTCCTCGACCAATTCCTCGACATCCGAGGCCTGCACCTGGCAGTAAAAAATCCCCTCCGGATAAATGATCATCACCGGGCCCATGGCGCAAAAGCCACGGCATCCGGTCTCGACGACGCGGACTTCGTCCGCCAAACCACGGCGCTCTATTTCGGCCTTGAGCGCTTCGAGCACCGAAGGAGAGCCTGAGGCGCTGCAACCTGTGCCAGAACAGACCAGGACGTTCGCCCTGTACAGAGTTTCTGCCATGAGATGTCCTCCCAGAGATGTAGAGTTTATTCAGGGCGCATCCGCGCAAAGATCCACTCATTCACGACGTTGCCCTTGACCAGGTGTTCTTCGATCAGCCGAGACACCTTGTCCGCCGTGATGTTGGCGTAGGTAATGCGCGGCCGGCCGGCCTGCTCAATGTCCACGAGGGGCTCGCTGGCGCACATGCCGATGCAGCCAACGGTCTGAACGTGGGCGTCGATGTCGCGGGCGCGTAGCTCGTTGAGGATGGCGCGCATCGTCTCGCGTGCGCCGGCGGCGATGCCACAGGTGCCCATCCCCACGGTAATGGTAGTGCCCGTCTCTTTACGAGTGCTGATTTCCTCCGACACCCGCTCGCGCAGGCGGCGAAGATCGTCCAGCGACTTGAGCTTTGGCATCTTGTCACTCCTTAAGAATCCTAAAAGTCCGACGAGTTTTGTTCCTGTGTCGCTGAAGGAGCCTGGCGCAACTCAGCCAGACCCTCCTCGATGTACTCCTCCAACCAATCGCGGACTTGCGGATGGCTCAGGGGCACCTGCCCCAGAATGTCGCGCAATTCCCGCGTATCCAAGACAAAGGCGCGGCCATCGAGGCGCTGCTCGTAGCGGATGTCGCATTGCTCACAGGATAGGATGAGCCCCAGGAGCGTGCTTTTGATGTCTCCCAACGGCGCTCGATCGATATGGTCGCGCTGGAATTCGGCTACCACCTTCGTGCCCTTGCCCGGCTCTGACGAGACGATCAAGTCACCCGCACAGCGTTGGGCCGCCGCTTTAAAGAGGGGGATGCCCAGGCCGACATGGCGCGTTTTGCGAGTGGTGAAAAAGGGGTCTCCCACTCGTTTCAGGGTCTCAGCATCCATCCCTCGGCCATTGTCCTCGACGACGATGGTCAGGCGGTTGGCCCGCGAATCCTCATTCACCAATATCTCGACCCTCGTAGCCCCGGCCTCGATGGAATTTTCCACGATATCCAAAATATGAAGAGACAGCTCGCGCACCTATTCCAGCTCGCGGATCAGCGCCACGGCCTTTTCCGGAACCAATCGGCCCACCACATGATCATCGATGACTGCTACCGGCGACAGTCCGCAGGAACCCAAGCAATACACAATCTCCAACGTTACTCGATAGTCGGGCGTGGTCTCACCAGCCTGGATGCCGAGTTCGCGTTCCAACGCGCTGATGATCTTGGGCGCTCCACGTACGTGGCAGGCCGTGCCGTCGCAACATCGCACCGTGTGACGCCCGCGCCGGGTCAGATAGAATTGTGCGTAGAAGGTGGCTACGCCATAGACCTCGCTGAGGGGCACGCCCAGCCGTTGGGAAATGCGCCGCAGAACCTCGGCCGGCAGATAGCCGTAGAGGGCTTGAGCCTTCTGTAGGGCGGGGATGACGGCGCCCGGATCGCCCTCATAGGCATCCAACGCCTCATCCAGCGGTGCCAGATCCAGCCGCTCCTCCACATCCACGGATTTGACTTCTGTTAGCACGTCCTTTCCTCCTAACCCTTGTGATGAGATTCGTCTATGCCGGCGGAAACGCCGGTTGGCTGTACGGCTATCGTGGCATATATTCCACAGCGCGTCCGCCCTCGCCGCGCAAAGCCAGCTCCAGCTCGCGCACCGAGGGCGAGCGCAACGTCACCAACGTATGAGCGCACATCTCGGCCAGGCGATGAGCGTCTCCCGAAGCAATTATCGGCATCCCGCGCAAGGAAGGATAGCGGGCAAGCACCGCTTCCGGCGTGGTATGACGAGATATCTCGACCGCCGAGAGTTGCAAACCGGGCGGCAAAAAGCCAAGGCTCATCAACAAGCTGAACGCCTGCCGGTCGATATGCGCGGCGATGGCAATGCCACCAAGCGAGCGCACACCGGACACCACTTGTTCGGGCGAGAGGGAGGTAGCCGTCAACAACAGCCGTTCGTTCTTGTGCATAAACTCGCCCATTTCATCCACGACGAATTGCGCGCCGAATACCTCCTCATTGTTCGGCATGTCAGGAAGGTGAGCATACACTACCCCTTGCCAGGCCAACGCTTGTTCTGCCGTGTCGAACAGACAAAGGATGTGTGCGTCCTCGCGAGTTTGTACCTCCATGCCGGCCAACACGGCCAAGTTGGTGCCCTCTGCAGCGCGTTGCACCGCCGCGACATTGTCGGCGGTATTATGATCGGTTACTGCTATGATGCTCAGCCCCAGCTCGAGCGCTCGCCGCACGATCAGCGGAGGGATCATCTCCACCTCGGCGCACGGCGAGACCACCGTGTGCACGTGCAGATCCACCAAGACCGAGCGCAAGCCGCCGGACAAAGGTCTCTCTGGGCTTGGCCTGCCTCGGGCGACCATGTTTTTAACGTGTGCCCTCGATGCCCAGTGCGGCCAACCGCGAGACGACGGTAAAGGTACCCTGTTCGCTTAGCAGAACAGGGATTCCCTTTTCCCTGGCGCGAGAAAGGGTTTCCTCATCCGGGCGCGTTCCCTCGGTGATGATCACACAGGCCAGATCCAAGAGATCCGCTACGGCGATAACGTTAGGATGGGCTTGTAAGGTAACCCAGACGTTGCCTTCCTTGGCCCCGGCCATCACACAACTGAGCAAGTCGGAAGCATAACCGCCCGTGATCGGGCGCGCCAGGTGGGGCCCATCGCCCGATACGATTTCCAGGCCAAGTGCGGGTATCAACTCTTGAACGGTCACCAAGGGGTCCTCTCCTATACGAATTATTTGAGCTTAAAAATCATCTCCAGGCGCGTGCCCACTCCCACGGTCGATTCCAATTTCATCTCATCGGCGCAGGCTTGAATGTTGGTCAGGCCCATGCCGGCGCCAAAACCCAACTCGCGGATCCAATCCGGCGCGGTGGAAAAGCCAGGCTGTAGCGCTTGTTCGATGTCGGGAATGCCGGGCCCGGTGTCGACAGCCGTCACCCGCATGCGTTCCGGCCGTACCTCGGCGATGATCTCGCCACCATAGCTGTGGATCATCACATTCGTTTCCGCCTCGTAGGTGGCCACCGCCACCCGGCGGATGATACGGGGATGCGCGCCCAGGCGTTCCAAGGCCCGTTTGATCTTGCTCGACGCTTCGCCACCGTGGACAAAGTCATGCGCCTTGACCGAATAGCGCAGAATCAAAGCCGTCTGGTCAGACTCGATATCCTCAAAGATGTGGCTGGCCCGATAGCGCTTGATCTCCTCGGCATGCCACTGGACTTCCATCTGTTTCAGCAGGCCGCGGACGATATCGCCCTGGGTGATGATGCCGACCAGGTTCCCATCTTTATCCAATACGGGAAAGCGCCCATAACCAAGGCGGGCGAACAGGTTCACCGCGCTGACGACCGATTCATCCGCGCGCACCGATACTACGGATGAGGTCATTTTATGGCGTATAGGGGCATCGAGCTCGCCATTTTCCAGGGCTCGGATCAAGTTTTCGAGGCTGATCATCCCCACGAGAACGCCGTTCTCTACAACGGGACACCCGGAGATACGATTGACGCGCAACACCTCTTTGAGCTCGGCAATGGTCTGATTAGGAGTCACGGTGATGACGTTTCGAGTCATCACCTGCTCGATCCGCAGCTCGTAGACCAACTCCTGGACGCGGGTCAGTTCTTTGATGTTGCTTGCGCTGCTTAGCTGATCCACACAACGCTCTCCTGCTATGCCGGTGGCGCCTGTTCACCGTGCTTGGGCGCTCGCGCATGCGGCTTGTAGGGGCGCTGCCTCACGTGAGTACCCTGCTTTTCAAGGTGTCTTGGCATGAGGCTGCTCATCTTGGTCAAAGGCGTCCTGCCAAAGGTCTGAGGTCAATTCAAAGAGCCCGCAGCTCGGCAGGCCGGCCTGGTACAGTCGTCCGCACGTTTCGTACATCGTATAACGGGAGGCCAGCAAAGGAATGTCGCGCTGTTCAGCCAGGGCGATGGTCTCCGATGGGGGCAACTTGCCGCGCACAAAGACGATGGCCTTGATGCCGGCCATGTCCGCCGTGCGGACTACCTGAGGATTGGTCAAGCCGGTGAGGAGCAAAGTACCGGCATGAGTGAAGGCGAGGACATCGCTCATGAGGTCCGCGCCGCAGGCCATATCGACCTGCATGCTCAGATCGGCGTTCTTGGTAATGACTTTGCCGTCGATAATCGAGAGGACTTGTTCTAGGGTCACAACTTTGCCGCAATAATAGATATACGGGCAACGGGATTTTGGCCGTCACCACAGTTTGTGAATTATATCACACGCTTTCGCCTTGTCAAGCAGGGAAAAGAGGCTGTAGATAGAGTGTTTAAGGAGCGGTCGTAGCGTTGGGGAAGTTGGTTCGCTCGCGGAGAAAGGCCATCAGGCCGTTGGCAATCCCGGCGGCTACTCGGTCTTGTTCGGCAGTCAGCAAGTGGCGGTCTCCACCCATAAAACCGCACTCGATGATCGCCCCCGGCGTTTCGGGGGCAATACGTCGCAAGGCGTGATATTCGCGCATATCATCGGTGATGGTGTTGAGATGCGGTTTGAGACCGGTGGCTTCGGCATAGGAGGCGTACAGGAGCTCGACCAGGCGATCTTCGGCCTCTGGATCGGCAGAATGGGTCATGCGGGCTAGTTTAAAACCCGAAAGGTCGTCTCGACATGAATCGCTGTGGATAGAAAGGAGGGCATCGGCTTTAAAGCCGTTGATTTTGGGGGAATACTCGGGCAACACCTCCACGCGAACGCCTTGTTGACGCAATATGTACGCCACGCGGCGGGCGATGGACAGATTGATCTCCGCTTCCTCCAGGCCGTCCGGGCATACGGCCCCCGAATCGTTCTGCCAATGGCCGGCTATGAGGCCTACTAGGGGAGCCTGTCGCCCCACGCCAGCCAGCCAATTGGCCACGCCCGGCGTTTCAAGCAGGCCCAAGAGGGTAATACCGCCCAAAACGATGACCAGGAGCACCAACAGTGCCCTACTGATCCAATGCAGCAGGGAGCGACCAGGGCTTCTGTTACTGTTGATGGGGTCCGGTAGCGGGCGCCGGCGGGCCATGATGCCTCCTCTTGTGTATGTTGGGCACAGTGTATTCGGGGAAGCTGGGTTCGTCAACAGATGTCGGGCACCGCCGAGTCGAAATTCAGGGACAGGATAAAAAAGGGAGCAACTCCCATCCACATGCTTCGTATAGGAAATGATCGCGGAGAAGGTATTGCGCGAGCATACCAGGGACGTTTAGTGCTAGGTGGGTGGTGTGTTATAATGTACCGGCGATGCGACTGTCAATGACAAGAGGAGGTTCCATGCAAAAGAGTTCGACGGCGGTGTGGCGATTGCTGTTCTTTTTCCTGATCGTTATCGTAGCGGCGGTGATCGTGTTCTCTAGTTATACGGTAATCCCGCCTGGGCATCGTGGGGTGGTCATCATGTTGGGGCGGGTCGAGGATAGAGTGCTCAGCGAAGGCTTTCACCTGATCCTACCGCCAGTGGTGCGTCAGGTGGTTCGTGTAGATGTGCGCACCAAAAAGCTGGAGGTACTCGCTGAAGCAGCCTCCTCTGATCTACAGATTATGCAAGTGACCGGCGTGTTGAACTATCATCTCGATCCTACTCGGGTGAGCCAATTGTATCGCGAAGTGGGGTTAAACTATGAGGATATTATCATCGTACCGGCTATGCAAGAGGCCATCAAGGCGGCTACGGCCCAGTTCCGTATCGATAGTATCCTCAAGGAACGCGCACTGCTCAAAAGTAACATCCAAGAGACACTCAAAGAGCGCCTGGAGGTGAATCAGATCGTCGTTGATCAGTTTTCTTTGGCTAATGTCGAGTTTTCAACCGAATTCAACAGTGCTATTGAGCGTAAACAGGTGGCTGAACAGGCGGCGCTGCAAAAGCAATACGAGCTTCAGGCTGCCCAAAAAGATGTAGAAATTGCGCTGGCCCGTGCCGAGGGAGAGAAAAAGGCGGCCATCATCGCCGCTGAGGGCCGAGCTGAGGCGAGGCGTATCGAGGCGCAGGCCGAGGCGACGGCGTTGGGGTTGATCGCCGAGCAGCTAAAGAATAACCCCGATTTGATTCGCTACGAATGGGCGACACGGCTGGCGCCCGGGGTCAAGACGGTGTTACTGCCCACAGGGCAGGATATTATTCTGGATTCGACGTCGTTGGTCGGTGAGTGACGGGCCATACGGCACGGGAGCGGATGTGATCGAGTTCTGGTTGGTGGGTGAGGGCGCGCAGGCCCCGGAGCGGCATCGCGGGGCAGCTCTTGACCTCAAAGCCCGTCTGCCTGAAAGGGGATGGCGTCTCGTGTGGGGCTTTGCGCGTATCCCCACCGGTGTGGCTTTGCGCATGGGTGAGGACGAAGTGGTGCGCATCACCGGGCGCAGCGGCAATTTTCTGCGCGGGATTATGGTGCACGATGGCTTGATCGAGGCCGAGTTCAACGGCCAAGAGGTATGCGCCCTGGTATTTTGCCCTTTGCCACGAGTGATACGTCATGGCGATCGCATTGCACAGATGTGGGCCTTGGATATGGACCGCGACCGGTTTCGACAGTGTTCGGGGCCTCCGGAAGGTTT
>JACIWY010000004.1 GCA_014360745.1 Chloroflexota bacterium | reverse complement strand
GCCGAGGCCGAGAATCTGCCCGTCCAAATTCATACCGGCTATTTGGCCGGCAACTGGGGATCGCTGGCCGGCACCAAGGCGCTCTTTTTATTGCCCATTTTGGACAAATACCGCCGCGTGCGGTTCGACTTTTTCCATGCCTCCTGGCCGTGGGCTTCGGAGTTGGGCGCCATGGCCAAGAACTATCCCAATCTCTGGCCCGACCTCTGTTGGGCCTGGGCGATGAATCCGACAGAGAGCGCACGGGCGCTCTCAGAGTGGATCGACGGCGTGCCCTTTAACAAGATTTTGGGTTATGGCGCCGACACACGCCTTCCTTGGTGTAATGTCGGCTATTCTTTGCAGGCCAAGCGCGGCATCGCCCAGGTGCTGGAGGACAAGATCGCCAGCGGCGATATCAGCGAAAGCACAGCCCGCGACATTGCCGACCATATCATGCTCAAGAACGGCGAGGAGCTTTTCGGCCTCTCCTGAGCGAGGAACGGTGCGGATGAGAACGCTCATTTATTGCGCTCTGCTGCTCATCCTGATTGGGTCGCTCATGGCTTGTGATGGAGGACGAACATCCGGCGCCGCTCAGGGGGAGCGTCCCCACTTTTTGTGGGAGTACAAGGCCGGGGACTATGTGCGCTGCGCGCCCGCCGTCGCCGAGGGCAGCGTGTATATCGGCACCGACGATAATCGGCTGTATGCCCTCGATGCCGATACTGGCGCCGAGCGTTGGCGCCACGAAACGGGCGATAATATCACCTCGCGCCCCGTGCCTGTGGAGGGGCGTGTGGCGATCGGTTCTTGGGACGGCCTGGTGCGCATGTTGTCGGCCATCGATGGCAGCTCGCGTTGGCGTTATGCCACCGGAGGGTGGATCTCGGCGCCGTTGGCCGCTGCCGCCGATCTTATCTTGGCGGCCTCGGAGGACGGCGCACTGTATGCCCTCTCTGTGGCCGATGGTTCATTGCGCTGGCGCTTTCGCACCGGCGGGGCCATCTTGGGCGCGCCAACCGTCGCCGACGCCGTTGTCTATGTGGGCTCGGTCGATAATTACCTCTATGCGTTGGCGCTTGACGATGGTTCGTTGCGCTGGCGCACACGCTTGGGCGGAGATGTTGTGTCCGCGCCGCTTGTGCAAAAAGGCGCGATCTTGGTCGGCGCCTCGGATCGGCGGGTCTATGCCTTTGATGCGGCCACCGGTCAGCCGCGTTGGAGGCGCGACGTCGGCAGCGCTGTGGATGCCGGCCTCGTTACCGATGGGCAACGCATCTACGGGGCCACCAACGCCGGACGGGTGTTCAGCCTGCGCCTCGCCGATGGCCAGTCCTTGTGGCAGATCAACGTGTCCGGGCCGGTGCGCGCGCAGCCTCTTGTGTGGCGCGCATCCCTTATCGTGGCCGACGCCGAGGGCACCTTACACGGCCTCGAAGCCCGAACGGGGCGGGAGCTCTGGCGTTATCCCTTGGGCAGCCCGATCATCGGCGGCCTTGCCCTTGTTGAGGATCGGCTTTACGGGGGCACCATCGACGGTTTTGTCTATGCCTTGCAGCTCGATGCCGGAACAACTTTTCCATGAAGACGAGCTTCGCATCCCTCGCCACGCTACGCCAAAGATGGTCCTTATTGGTGCTTGCTGTCTTGCTTCTGATCGGCGTGGCGCTGGCATGGGCTTATCGCGACCGCCTGCGTTCTGCCAAGGCTCTCTACGCCGAAGCGCGACAGGCAGCCCCGGGGCGTGCCGCCGTGCTGTACGATCTCCTCGCCAGGCGCGTTCCCGTCCTAGAGGATTATTGGCGCTTATGGGCCGCCGAGGCGCGCTTGCCCGCACCGGATGCCGTTGAGACGTTGTACGCCGTCGCTCGCTACCGTCCCGATGGCCCTTCGGCGTTTCTCGCCCATTTGGCCCTGGCCCGTTACTATGCCGTCCTCGAATCTCCCCAGACGGTGAGCGAATATCGCGCCGCCCTGAGCATCGACGACCGGCCGGACATTCGCCTGGAGCTAGCCCGTTACCTCGAAGAGCAGAACGCCCGCGCCAGCGCTTATGAGCACTATAAAGCTTTGCTCGGGCGTCAGCGCCCCGATGCCTTTGTCGAAATGCGACGCACGGCCCCGGATGAGTTGGTCGTGGCGGGCGATCTTCTCGCTCGCCATTATTGCTCCGATGTGCTGGACATCCTGCGCGAGGACATCCGTTGCGAGGGCCATCGTTTGCGCGCCGAGGCCTTGGTTTGTCTGGGCCGCGCCCAAGAGGCCGAGGCGGAGCGACAGCTCTATGGGGCCTGCTCGGCCGCGCCCCCGCCGGAGCCAACCCCTTCGCCTGTGTCGCCGCAGGAGGAACAGCCCCCTGTGCCCACCGACGCTGGCGACGCACAGCCATCGACGGCCGAAGACGAAGAGGGTTGGGGAGGCGAGACGGTGGCCGTGAGTAGCGCTGATCCTTTGGAGCTATGGAAGGCCACCTGGGCCTTGGAGGAGGAGGGGCGCATCACTGAGGCGCTCGCGGCCTATCTGGCCATCGCCAGTGGCGATAGCTATGTGGCCGACGACGCCGCTTACCGCGCCTGGGTGCTCGCCCGCCGACAAGGAGATGCCAACACAGCGGCGCGGGCGTTGGCTGCCTTGCAGCGCATGGCTCCCAACTGGCTGGCCTGGAGGGCGAGCGGCGAGATGCGGATCGAGTTCGCGCCTGACTACCCGTCGGATGCTATTGCGGCATTGACGGCGGAAGTGCTCGCTAGGGTGCAAGCGTTAGAGAGCCTAGGCCGAGAGGATCTGGCGATCGACGAACTGCGCCTCACCGCCTTGGTCAGCGAGACGCCAGAGGTGATCCTGCGCATGGCTGAGGAGTTGGCCCGACGAGGGCGCTTTGTAGCGGCCTATTCCCTGGGGCGCGCTTATATCGCCGATCATCCCTATGCTCCCCGCGCGATGTGGCGGCTGGCCTACCCCTTGGCCTATGCCGAAAGCGTGAACGGGAGCGCCGGCGCCTATGGCATAGACCCCGCGCTGGTCTGGGCCGTTATGCGCCAGGAGAGCGCTTTTGCTCCCAATGCAAGTTCACATGCCGGCGCCAGAGGTTTGATGCAGCTTATGCCGGCCACCCAGCGCATGCTGGCCCAACAGCTCAACCTGGCCTATGACCCGGCCGATGCCTTTACACCTGAGCGTAATATTCAAATGGGAATTTATTATCTGGGGCAGTTGTTACAAGAATACTCGGGAGATGTAGAGCTGGCGCTTATGGCTTACAACGCCGGTCCGGGGAACGTGGCTCAATGGCTCCAAGACCCCATGATCCGCGATCGCGATGATCTGTTGCGTTTTGCCTGGTTCGGCGAGACGCGCGAATACGTGGAACGGGTGAACCTCGATCGGATGATCTATCTCCAGCTTTGGGCGCCCGGTGGCTAGGGTCAATATGGCCGCTCTTATAGGGGTGCCAAACGCGGCCCACAAGCGGGCTCCGCCGTCTGCGGCGCCGTGCTCGGCACCCTGGCGTTTTCCCTTTGGTCTATTCCTCAGCGCCGCCGATCTTGGCCGTGCGATGCACCGTCTTGGGGCTCTTGTAACCGCTGGCTGTCACCTGGCCGCTGCTGCCAAAGAGGCGCATCTTGTGCCGCACCACCTCTTTGACGGCGTCGCGCGATTTGATCAAGAATTTGCGCGGGTCTACATTTTCGGGATCCGC
Source organism: Chloroflexota bacterium (assembly GCA_014360745.1). Classification (GTDB taxonomy): domain Bacteria; phylum Chloroflexota; class Anaerolineae; order UBA1429; family UBA1429; genus JACIWY01. The sequence goes on along the minus strand of JACIWY010000004.1, from coordinate 22,997 downwards.
GGCGATGGCCTCTTTGAGCGCGCGGGTAAAAGCCTGGTTGAGCATCGTGGCCACATTGATTTTGGCGATGCCGTATTGGATGGCCTCGACCTCGCTCTCTTCCTTTACCCCGGAGGAGCCATGCAGCACCAGCGGGATCTTGACCATCTGATGAATTTCCTTGAGCAGCTCGATGTTCAGCTCGGCCTCGGCCTCGCGCATGGCATGAACCGAGCCGATGGCCACCGCCAATGAGTCACAGCCGGTGCGCTCGACGAATTCCTTGGCCTCGCCCGGCTTGGTCATGGCATCGCACACTTCTTCGTAAGTGACGCCATCTGTAGACTGGAGCACGCAGCCCAGCTCTGCCTCCACCGGAATGCCGCAGACATGGGCAATATGCACCACTTGAGAGGTGATGGCGACGTTCTCCTCGAAGGGCCTTTTGGAGCCGTCGAACATCAGCGACGTGAACCCGGCGCGCAGGCAACGCACGTTCTGGTCGAAATCGGTGCCGTGATCGAGGTGCAGCACCACCGGCACATCGGCTTCGGCAGCGGCCGTTTTGACCATCGCCGCAGCAAATTCGAGCCCGGCGTACCGGATAGCGCCCTGGCTCACTTGCAGGATCACCGGCGAACGCTCCTCCACGGCGGCATCGACGATCCCCTGCACTTGCTCCATATTGTTGGCATTGAACGCCCCCACGGCAAAGTGCCCTTCCAGGGCGGCCTGTAGCATCTCTTTACTGGTTACGAGGGGCATGTGCACGACTCCTTTCCGCTCCATATGAATTGGCCAAAAGTTGCACAAAAAAGATCGACCGATGGGCCCCGAACGCGCCCGGCCTCATCGCCTCGGTCGATCTGTCGTTCCCACACACAACGCCCACCCCTTTTAACGCCCGGCCCAGGATAGGCATTTGAATACATTCTAACATACCCACGAAGGAGCGCAAAAATCGGCTTGTTTTATGGGTTGCCATCGGGTAACATGTGGCGCAAGGCGCTCTGTTATTACACCGAAGGGAAACTCTCCCTGACTCTACAATGAACGTTCACGAATCAACACGTCTGACCCTTGGCCTGGATCTCGGTACCTCCACTCTGAGCGCCGTCGTCCTCGATGTCACCGACGGCCGAGTAGTGTGTTCGCACACAAAGGACAACACGGCCGCCTACCGCCCGGGGCCGGGACGTGCCGAGCTGGATCTCGATCGCCTGCGGACACAGTTATTCGATCTACTGGCCGAGGTCGTCGAGTTGCTCGCCGACTGCCAAGAAGAGGTCGGCGCCATCGGCGTCACCGGCCAGCAGCACGGCACGGCGTTGCTCGGCTCCGACCTCAAGCCGTTGGCGCCGGCCATCACCTGGCAGGATCGGCGGGTCGAGGAGCGGCCCGCCGGTGCAAGTATGAACTACCTGGAGCGCTTTATCGCCAAGGCTGGCGGCGAGGTTGCCTTCGGGCCCTTGGGCTGCCGGCCGGCGGCCGGGTATCTGGGGCCGACCCTCTTCTGGCTGCGAGCGCAAGGGCGACTACCCGGCGAGGCGAGGGCCTGTTTTATCCCCGACGCTGCCGTCACCTGGCTCACCGGTCAGCCGCCGGTGACCGACCCTACCGATGCGGGCAGCTCGGCGCTCTATAACGTCCTAGAGGGGCGCTGGGCTTGGGAGCTCATCGATCGCTTGGGCCTGCCCCGCGCCCTCTTTCCCGAGGTGCGCCCCACCGGTTCCCTGGCCGGTGGGCTGGGGCCGGAGGTCGCGGCTCGCGTGGGCTTGCCCGCCGGCCTGCCGGTTGCCGTCGCCCTGGGCGACAACCAAGCCAGCTTTTTGGGCAGCGTGGCCGAACCGGCGCGCTCGCTGCTCATCAATATCGGCACGGGCGGGCAGATCTCGGCCCAGATCGACGCCTTTCGGCGGCTCCCAGGGTTCGATACGCGTGCTTTTCCGCCCGATGCCGATGGGCGACCGCGCTACCTCCTGGTCGGCGCGGGCTATTTCGGGGGCAGAACTTATGCCTACTTGCGCGACTTCTTTGGGCAGGTGGGCCGCGCCTTTTTCGGCGCGAGCGGCGATGAGCCGCTTTACGACGTTATGAACCGCCTGGCCGCCGAGGTGCCGCCGGGCGCCGAGGGGGTGCGCTGCGAGCCCCTGTTCACCGGCAGCCGAGACGAGCCCCATCGCCGGGCCTCTTTTACCGGCCTCTCGCCCGACACCTTTACCCCCGGGCACCTGGCCCGTGCCTTGTTGGAGGGCATAGCGCTCGGTTATGGCCAACTCTATGCGGCGATGCGCCCGTTGATCGGCGAACGCGAACAATTGGTGGGTGCCGGCAACGGCCTGCGCCGCAACCCCCTGCTGGCCGACATCCTGAGCGCAGCCCTTGGATTGCCCCTCCAGCTCACAGAGCATGAGGAGGCCGCCGCGTATGGTGCGGCGTTGGTGGCGGCGACGGCGGTGGGTTTGTTGCCTCATCTGGATAAAGCGGCAGCCTTGTTGCGTAAAAGGCTGAGAGGTATAAAAAGCGAGACGGGAGCGAGAGAGGTTTAGGTTCGCTCGATTTTACCGTACAACAATTCCTGGCCCGCGATAACTTTGCCCAGCGTTTTGCCAAAGGCGACCCTATCTGGCTGCATGAGTTCTTTTATGCGCTCATGCAGGCCTACGACGCCGTGGCGCTGCGCACCGATGTACAGGTGGGCGACACAGAGCAGCTTTTCAACCTGATGGCCGGGCGCAAATTGATGGAGGCCTTTGGCCTTCACCCGCAGGTTTGCATCACCTTGCCCATTCTGGTGGGCACCGATGGACGTTTGCGCATGAGCAAATCGACCGGCAACTATATCGGTATCGTCGAGCCGCCCGAAATTCAGTACGGCAAGGTGATGTCGATCCCCGGCGAGGCCATGCGCAACTATTTTGAGCTGGTGACCCGCTGGACGCCGGCGCAGATCGAGGAGCTCTTTGCCCAATTGCGCGCCGGCGCGCTTTACCCCCGCGACGCCAAGATGCGCCCGGCCTTTGAGGTTGTGGACATCTTTTGGGGAGCCGAGGAGGCTGCCGAGGCGGAGGAGCATTTTCGGCGTGTGTTCCAACAAGGCGACCTGCCTGCCGAGATGCCCACCTGCGCCTTGGGTGGGCCGACGAACATCGTCGATCTGCTGGTCGAGCTTGGCCTGGCGTCGAGCAAGAGCGTGGCACGTCGGCTCATCGAACAGGGCGGCGTGCGACTGGATGGAGCGAGGATAGAAAGCGCGGACCATCTTGTGACGCCTGGGACCAAACGGGTGCTTCAGGTCGGGAAACGGCGTTTTTGGCAATTGGTTTGATCGGCCTTATTTGCGCATTGACACGTGGACCAGGTGGGTTTATACTTGTATTGAAAGCAAGGAGAATAGGCACGGAGGTTACCGTGTGACCGGTCGGGGAACAAGAGCAACCAATGCGTTTGAGCGCCAGGGGTGACATTTGCCCTCCCCTGGCGCTTGTTGTTTTATCCGTAGCACAGGAGGGAGTGCAATGGATTCGGGCATGATCAGCAAGATCGAAAAATCCAAGCGTTACGCCGGCGAACCAGAGCGCGTCGAGATCCAAGCGTTTTCCGTCGTTTTTCACGGTGAACATGCCGACCACGATGTCTCTTATGAGCGGGGAGTGTGGTCCTGCGATTGCGACTTTTTCCGACAGCGAGGTGTATGCAGCCATACTATGGCTCTCGAACGCCTGCTCGATCCGATGCTCTATCATTACCGGGAAGAGACACCCATTCGTTAGAGATCGATAATCCAGCCCGCCTCCCGCAGGTCGACCTGCGGGAGGCATTTTTCGGAGGGGATATGTCGGCACAGACACAGCGCATGAGAGCCTTGTTGGCAGGAGATGGCCTTGCCGTCGCGGTGGGCTCGGGAGACGCCCTCACTGCGCGGTTAATCGAACGCGCCGGTTTCGACGTGATCTGGTCGAGCAGTTTTTGCATCTCGGCGGCCTACGCCGTGCCCGATGCCAGCCTGCTTTCCATGACTCAATATTTAGAGGCAACGCGGGCCATGTGCGACGCCACCGCTTTGCCGGTGCTGGCCGATTGCGACACCGGCTATGGCAATGCCAATAACGTCATCTATGCGGTGGAACAGTTCGAGCGCGCCGGGGCAGCGGCGGTCTGTTTCGAGGACAAGCGCTTTCCCAAGGATACCAGCCTCCTGGCCGGCGCCCGCCAAGAACTGGCCACCGTCGAGGAATTTGTCGGCAAGATCGAGGCCGCCGCGGCCGCCCGCCGCGATCCCGATCTGGTCATCGTGGCCCGCACCGAAGCACTCATCGCTGGCCAGGGGCAGGGGGAGGCCCTTCGGCGGGGGCATGCCTATGTCGAGGCAGGAGCGGATGCCATCTTGGTGCACAGCAAAGCCACAACGCCCGACGAGATCGTGGCCTTTATCCGTGCCTGGGATCGCCCCACCCCCTTGGTGATCATCCCCACCGCCTACCCTAGTCTTACCGAGGCGCAGATTCGGGCGCTGGGCAAGGTCAAGTTGGTCATTTACGCCAACCAGCCGTTGCGGGCGGCCGTCAAGGCGCAAGAGGAGCTGTTGCGCGAGATCAAGCGCGCCGGAGGCATTCATACTATTGAGGAGCGCATGGTGCCGGTGACGCATGTGTTCGAGTTGCAGGGCGTGCCCCGGCTCAAGGAAAACGAAAGCCGTTTTGTGCGCTGAGGAGGGGAACATGTCATCGATCGCGATTGGGTTCATCGGCTTTGGCGAGGTGGGGCCGGTTCTCTCGGCGGCACTGGCGGAAGGTGGTGCCGCCGTGCGCGTCTATGACATCCTCGTCGATCGCGGGCAGGCCGATGTGTTGCGCTCGCGCAGGCGCGCCGAGGGCATCGAGATTATATCGCTGCCAGAGCTATTGCGTGAGAGCCGATACATTCTATCCACCGTGACCACCCAGGTCGCGGAGCAGGTGGCCCGCACCTGCGCGCCCCAGCTCAGGCCGGGGCAAATTTACATCGACCTGAACTCGACTTCGCCAAAGGTGAAACAACGCTTGCAAGAAATCATCGCCCCAAGCGGCGCCGATTTTGTGGAGGGGGCGATCTTGGGGGCCATCGGCGCCACCGGCGCGGCAACGCGCATCCTGCTCACCGGCGAAAAGGCGGCAGAGGCGTCGGCCATATTGAACGAGTTGGGGCTGAATACCTGCCCCTATGGCGCACGCATCGGCAAGGCCTCCCTGTTCAAGATGTTACGTAGCGTCTTTATGAAGGGGATCGAGGCGTTGATCCTCGAATGTTTGGTGGCGGGCCGGCGCGCCGGCATCGCCGAAGACCTGTTCGCCGACATTGGCGACTTTATGAACGAGCGCCCGTTCGAGCAGTTGGTGAACAACTGGCTCTGCTCTCACGCCGTGGCCCACGAGCGGCGCTACCACGAGATGCTGCAAGTGGTCGAGACGATGGCCGAGTTGGGCGTGGAACCGGTTATGACCGCCGGCACGGTGGCCTTTTTCCGGCGATCGGGGGAGTTGGGGTTCGAGGAGGCGTTCCCCAGGCGGCCAGATTCGATGGATGAGGTGGTCGCCTTTGTGGAGGAGCGCTTGAGAGCGCAGGGAGAAGTATAGCGTTCCGTGCGCTCGACCAATCCGCTGATTGTCGATAGTTGAAGCCGTACCAACCTTTGCGAGTCGCCTTGCGGGACGACTGCTTTCCTGGCCTCCCTTCTGCTTGTAGCCTGCGCAGGCAGGTTTTGTAATGGTAGCCGTGATTTTAATCGCTAGCTCACATAGGGGCGCACGATCAAGCCCCTGGGTGACAACTGCTCCCAGGCGTCCTGCATATGTTTCTCTTGTACCTGCAATAACAATGGATGCCCTGTTTCCTGGAGCCGTGCGCATATGCGCAACAACTCTTGCCATGATACGGGCGCCACAGGATCATCGGTAATGTGAAGAGCTGCGCCGGGGATCTCGGCCCAGGCGGCGTAGTGCTGCGCCGATGCCGAATGGGTGTGGATGAGCACATGGTCGAAGGCTGCGGCGATCTGCCGATCGAAGGGCAGAAACAGCTCGCGGTATAGCCCTGGCGAGAGGAGGGCCGAGGCATCGGTGGTAAAGGCCACCAGCCGGCCGGGCGCCCAAAGCCCGTAACGCTGAAAGGTGCCTCCGGCAAAGGGCGGCAGCCGATCCAGCACCTCGCGCCCCACTTCGACCCACAACCCCGTCAGCCGCTCCGGGACCCGGCGTACCTCCGCCGGATCGTCCGTTACCCTGAGGGCCATCTCCCCCTCGCCGAGCGCCTGGGCCAACATATCCACCGGTCCGCGCTCGTGCCAGGCGGCGATGGGATAGCGGCCCCCGAACCGCGCCGCCAGCAGTTCCATCCCCTCCAGAAGAGCCTCGTGCCAGGCGACGTCGAGCTCGACCTTTTGTAGTGCCTCCCAGCCGCCGGCCAGCGGCTCGATCCGCAGGTGGCGCGACGAGGGCGAGGCCCTGAGCAGACGACAGCCGAGGAGAGCGGGCATCCATGGAGGGGCGCCGGGAGGGGCAATGCAACGAAAGAGGTCGCCATCCAGCACCCCATGCCGTGCATAGCTCTGCTCCAGCTCGTCCAGCCCGGCGCGGATCCCGCGCAGGACGGCAACCGGCGTGAGCTCATGCCCCTCGCCTGCCACAGGGTGCTCCTCGGCCAGCCGGCGCGGCGAGGCCGTCAATGGGCGCTCGGCATGGCCGCGCTGCCAAAAGGTGCGATGGCGTTCGATGACTCCCTCTATCCCCGGCGCATCGAGAGAGGTGGCGATTCCGTCGATCATTTCCCGTTTCTCCCACTTATAAGCCCACGAAGCCGGTGTGTGCAGCCAGCACCTCGCGCAGACGGCTCACGAGCTCTGGGCGCTGGTCGGCGATGTTCCGGTCTTCATACGGGTCGGCGGTGAGATCATAGAGCAGCGGCGGGCGCTCGCTGCTGACCACCAGCTTGTAACGGCCATCGTAGACCATGCGCCAGTCGTCCAGGCCGCTGATGACTATGTCGCGGTGGGTCGTCGCCCGTCCCTGGAGGATGGGCAGCAGGCTGTGGGCGTCCATCTCGGGCAATGGGTCGACGCCGGCCAGTTCCAGAAAGGTGGCGGTGAGATCATGCAGGCTGACTAACGCCTCCGACGCGCTCCCTTGTACAAGCCCAGGCCCGGCGACGATGAGGGGGATGCCCACCGAAGGGGTGTACCAGGTGCTTTTGCCCCAACGACCGTGGTCGCCCAGCATCTCGCCGTGATCGCTGGCGTAGACGATTAACGTGTTCTCCAACTCGCCGCGCTCGCGCAGCGCCGCGATGAATCGCCCCACATGCCGGTCGATATTCTCGATCATGGCGGCATAATTCTGGCGATTGCGCAGCAATCCTTCCTTATCAGGGTGGTCGTTGTCGTGGGGCAGGGGCAGATTGACATCCTGCCAGCGCTCACGCATCGACGCGGTGACATCCATGGGGTTATGCGGGCCGGTGAAATTGATCACCAAGTGCCAAGGTTGGCCTGGCGGAAAGCCGCGCAAAAAGCGTAGCCCATTTTCGGCGATCCAGTTGTCGCAATAGGCGTCGTCGGGGAGCACCGTGGTATAGGCGTCCATATGCTCCTTGCGTATCTCATGCTCGCGCACATAAAGCTCGGCCAAGCCGCGGCTTTGCAGAAAGGCCAGGTAGGGCCCTCGCGGCCCGCCATGCAATCGGTAGGCGTTGCTGCCGTCCAGTTTGCCCTCGTTGTCGATGCCTTCGGTAAAGCCCCACTCCTTCAGCAGACGCGAGCCGTCCAGGTGCCAATCCAGGTTCTGCGGGTCGGCCAGGCTTTTGTGCAGGTCGAACTTGCCCACACCGGCCACGCGATATCCCGCATCGCGCAAAGCTTGATAGTAGGTGGGCTGATCGAGAGGGTAGTTGTCGTTATTGTTGATGACGCCACAGCGGTCGTAATCTCGCCCCGAGGCCAACGCCGCCCGCGAGGGCGCGCAAAGCGGCGAGGGGCAGAAAGCCTGGGTGAAGCGGATTCCCCGGGCGGCCAAGCGGTCGATATGCGGCGTGCGCAGCGGCAGTGCCGGGTTGAGCCCTAGCCAATCGGGGCGGTGCTGGTCGGGCAGAAAGAAGAGAATATTGGGCGGCCTATGGCTCATCGATTCGCTGTCCTTTCTCGCCGATGCGGTTCGGGGTGCCTGAAAAGCAAGCGAACACATTATAGGATTGCGGCCGGGGAGAGCAAGACAATGCGGCCTTTCCCGATATGCGCGTCGATTTCAAAGTACTGGTCCGCGTTTGCGAGAGCTCGATAGCATCGTTATACTCTTTCCCTTAGAAGGTTCGCAAAATTGTAAGCAGGGGAGCATGAGCAAAGAGCAGATCGACGCCGTTGTGCTGGCCGCGGGCCGTTCCAGTCGTTGCTCACGCTACAAGCTGGCCCTCTCCCTGGGCGACAAGGCGGTCATCGAGCGTAGCATCGAGGGGATGTACTCCCTGGTGCAGCGCATCATCGTCGTGGTGGGCTTTTATCAGGAGGCGGTGCGTCGCTTGTTGGCGCCCTATGCCCGCGTCGAGTTCGCTCCGCGCGAGGACCTGGGCGAGGATATGTTCGGCTCGGTGCGCGTCGGCGTGGCCCGCGTGCGGGCCGGGCGCTTTTTCTTGCAACCCGCTGACATTCCCCTCGTCGGTCAGGCGGTATACGAGCGCCTGTTGGCTACCGAGGCCGATGTCGCCATTCCCATCTATGCCGGGCGCAAGGGGCATCCACTGTTGCTCAGCAGCGAGATCATCCCCGACATCCTGGCCGCGCCGCCGGAGAGCACGCTGCGCGATGTCCTGGCCGGCCGTAAGGCGGCCCTTGTGCCGGTGGAGGACGAGGGCATTTTGCTCGATATCGATACCTTGGAGGACTATCAGAAGCTGCTCAACAGGTTCCGGGCCAGAACCGGAGGAGGATGATGGATGAGACCCTTTGAGTATCAAGCGCCCGCCACGTTGGAGGAAGCGGTGGCCCTGCTGCAAAAGTGGGGGGAGCGCGCCCGCCCGCTGGCTGGCGGCACCGATTTGATCGTGCAACTGCGCCGGGGTATGCGCCAGGCGGATCTATTGGTGGATGTTAAACGTATTCCCGAGCTGACGGCTATCCGCTACGATCCGACCGAAGGGCTGATCCTCGGCGCGGCGGTGCCTTGCGCCGACGTCGCCGATCATCCGGCCGTTCGCGCCTACTATCCGGCACTTGTCGATGGCGCGGGGATCATTGGCGGCTCGGCGATCCGCCAACGGGCGACGGTGGGCGGCAACCTGTGCAACGCCTCGCCCAGCGGCGACGCCATCCCGCCGTTGATGGTCCTGGAGGCGCGGGCCGAGATCGCCGGGCCGAAGGGGCGCCGTAGCGTGCCGGTGTCGTCGTTCTGCCTGGCGCCTGGCCGGAGCGCTCTGGCCGCGGACGAGCTGCTGGTCTCTTTGCGCCTGCCGCCACCGGGGCCTCGCGAGGGCGCCCGCTATCTACGCTTTACCCCTCGAGGTGAGATGGATATCGCCGTGGTAGGCGTCGCGGCCTGGGTGCGGTGGGATGAAAGCTACACTCGTATCTCGGCGGCGCGCATCGCCCTGGGCGCTGTGGCGTCTACGCCCCTTCTGGCCCAAGAGGCTGCCGAGGCGCTGATAGGCCGCGAGCCGGATGAGGCCGCTTTGGCCCAAGCTGCCCGCCTGGCCCAGGAAGCTGCCCGCCCCATCGACGATGTGCGCGGCACGTTTCTGCAGCGTCTTCATCTAGTGGCCGTGCTGACCCGACGCGCCCTGCGCGATGCCTTACAACGAGCGAAAGGAGCGCAGATCGATGGTGAATAAAATCCACGTTTCTGCCATAGTGAATGGCGAACCGGTCGAATTCCTCTGCGAGCCTCAGCAAAGCCTATTGGAATGTTTGCGCGACATCCTGGGGTTGACCGGCACCAAGAACGGCTGCAACGATGGCAACTGCGGTGCGTGCAGCGTCCTTTTGGATGGGCGCCTGGTCAATTCCTGCCTGGTGTTGGGCGTCGAGGCCCAGGGGCGTCGCATCACCACCATTGAGGGCCTGGCCGATTGGCCGGGCCTGCATCCCATCCAACAGAGTTTTGTCGAGCAAGATGGCCTGCAATGCGGCTATTGCACGCCGGGGATGATCATCGCCGCCAAAGCGCTATTGGATCGCGAGCCGAACCCCAGCGAGCAGCGTATTCGCGAGTGGATGGCGGGCAACTTGTGCCGCTGCACGGGCTATGACAAGATCGTCCGCGCCATCCGCGCCGCTGCCGAGCGCCTGTATCCTGCCGAGGTAGGACGGAAGGAGTAAGGGCCATGACCACACCCGTCAAGACGCCGCCAGAACGCCAGATTCAGGGAACCCGAGTCGTCGGTTCACGGCCATCGCGGGTCGATGCCTGGGAGAAGGTGGTGGGCAAGGCCATCTTTGGGCCCGATGTATCCCTGCCACGCATGGCCCATGCCAAGATTTTGCGCAGCCCCCACGCCCACGCGAGGATCGTGCGCCTCGATACTCGTCGGGCCGAGGCCTTGGACGGCGTCTACGCCGTGGCCACCGCCGACGACCTGCCCCAAGCTGCAGACCGCACCGAACGGGTGGGTGAGGGAAATGTCAATTACAAGTACATGCGCGACAACACCTTCGCCAGCGACAAGGTGCTTTATCAGGGGCATCCCATCGTGGCGGTGGCGGCGCGTACGCCGCAAATCGCCGAACAGGCTTTGGGGTTGATCGATGTCGAATATGAGCTGTTGGAACCGGTATTGGATGTGCGCCGGGCTATGGCGGAGGACGCGCCGATCCTGCATGAGGAGATGCGCACCCGCTCGCTGGCCGGGATAGGAGAGTGCCCCAGCAACATCGCCAGTCATTTTCAATTCCTCAAAGGCGACCCTGACCGGGCTTTTGCCGAGGCCGATGTGGTGGTGGAACGCATCTTTGAGACGACCACGGTGCATCAAGGCTACCTAGAGCCCCATGCCGCCGTGGCCGTTTGGGACGCCGGCGGCACGTTGACGATCTATACCACAACGCAGGGGGCTTTCGACATCCGCAACCAGGTGCACGAGCTATTGCATCATCCCCTGGCCAAGATCGTCGTCGTGCCCACCGAGGTGGGCGGGGCTTTCGGCGGCAAAAACCTCGGCTATGTCGAAGTGCCCGCCGCCATCCTGGCCCGCAAGGCAGGGCGGCCGGTCAAGCTGGTGATGACGACGGCCGAGGTGTTGTCCGCTACGGGGCCCAGCTCGGGCGCCTGGATACGGGCCAAGATGGGCGCGACGCGCGACGGGCGCATCGTGGCCGCCGAGGCCGAGCTGTGTTACGAAGCTGGCGCCTATCCGGGCTCGTCGGTAGGATCGGGCGCCAATTGCATCTGGGCCGGCTACGAGATCCCCAATGGACGCATCGACGGTTATGATGTGGTGGTGAACAAGCCGCGCATCGGCTCCTACCGCGCGCCGGGCGCTACCCCTTCCACCTTTGCTGGCGAGGCGGTGGTGGACGAACTGGCGGAGAAGCTGGGCCTCGATCCCATCGAGTTTCGCCTGCGCAACGTCGTCCGCCACGGCAGCGAACGGCTCAACGGCGCCAAGTTTGAGCATATCGCCGCCCGCGAAGTGTTGGAGGCCGTCCGCGACCATCCCCATTACCGCGCTTCCTTGGAACGGGGTGAGGGCTCGTTGCGTCGTGGGCGTGGCGTGGCCATGGGGTATTGGGGCAACTGGGGAGGTCGTTCCAGTGTCACCTTGAGCGTTAACGACGACGGCACCGTGTCGTTGATCATGGGCTCGGTGGACATTACCGGCACGCGGACCAGTATCGCCATGCAGGCTGCCGAGGCGTTGGGGCTCGACCTGGCCCAGATCAGGCCGGCCATGGGCGACACCCAGTCGACCGGCTATTCGGATACCAGTGGCGGGAGCCGCACGACGATCGCCACCGGAACCGCTGCGGTCGTCGCAGCGCGAGATGTTATCGCGCAGATGCGCCAACGCGCGGCCATCCTGTGGGATACGGAGGTCGACCAGGTGCGTTACGAGGCTGGTGTGTTCACCCATGCGCGCGATGGCGCGACTATGACCTTTGCCGAGGTAGCGGGCCAACTGGGCGCCACCGGTGGCGCGGTGCGCGGCAAGGGCGATGTGGATGTGCGTCGCTGGGGCGGCGCCTTTGGCGCGCACATCGCCGACGTGGAGGTGGATATAGAGACGGGTCGCGTGCGCCTGCTGCGTTACACCGCCGTGCAGGACGTGGGGCGGGCCATTCACCCCGGACAAGTGGAAGGGCAGATGCAGGGCGGCGCCGCGCAAGGGATCGGTTGGGCGCTCTACGAAGGTTATGCCTACGATGAGCAAGGGCACCTGCTCAACCCCAACTTTTTGGATTACAAGATGCCTACGATGTTGGACATTCCCCCTATCGAGACACTGATCTTGGAGATCCCCTATCCGGAGCATCCTTACGGCGTGCGCGGCGTGGGCGAGAATCCGATCGTGCCGCCCCCGGCGGCCATCGCCAATGCCATTTATCGGGCGACGGGGGCGCGTCAGACTCGTCTGCCGATGACGCCGGCCCGTATTCTGGAAAGCATGGGGGTGATTTGAGCCATGGCGCGCGTGATCATCCCCTCGCTGATGCGAGATCTGACCGGAGGCCAGGCCGAGGTGGAAGCAGAGGGCCGGACATTGGCCGAGTTGGTCCACAACCTCGATGCCCGCTATCCGGGCGTTGCGGGAAGGCTCTTGGTGGGAGGCCAATTGGATCCGGCGTTGATCGCCATTGTCGATGGCCGCCCGGCCTCTTTGGGTTTGCGTGCTCGTGTAGAGCGGGATAGCGAGGTCCGTTTCGTCCCGGCGGTGGGCGGCGGATAAAAATGCCGAGGGATTAAAGACGTGGAAGAGATATTTGCCCAGATCCTTCATCTGAGGGAGCACGGCGAAGAGGCGATGTTGGTCACCGTGGTGGAGCGCGAGGGGGCAGTGCCGGCCCCGCCGGGGACCAAGATGTTGGTCTATCCCGACGGACGCACTCTCGGCACCGTCGGCGGTGGCGCGCTGGAAAAAGCGGCCACGGCCCATGCGTTGGAGTTGTTGAAACAGCGCCGTTCCGAGTTGGTGCGTTACGCGCTCACCCCCGATGAGCGCGCGCTGGATGAGGAGCCCACCGGCATGATCTGCGGCGGGCGCGCGGCGCTCTTTTATGACTATTTGGGTTATGGCCATTACCTGTATCTTTTGGGCGGCGGGCATGTGGGCCGGGCTGTGGCCCGACACGCCAAATCGTTGCCCTTTTACATCACCGTCATCGATCATCGAGCTGACATGGGGCCTGTGGAAGGTGCCCATCGCCTCCTCATCGGCGATTACGAGGCGCTCCTGGCCGACGAGGCGGTGCCCGCAGGCAGCTACTTTTTGATCGCTACCCCGTCGCATGCCTATGATTACGTGGCGTTGCGCCGGATCATGTCCGCCGATTGGCGGCCCGCTTATGTGGGCATGATCGGCTCGCGGCAAAAGGCCGAGACGAGCATCCGCCAGCTCGCCCAAGAGCTGGGCCCAGAGGTGAACTGGGAGGTGCTGTATTGCCCCGTCGGTTTGGACATCGGTGGGCGAAGCCCCGACGAGATCGCCATCTCGATCCTGGCCGAGATCCAGGCGGTGCGCCATGGCAAGGGAGGCCAGCGACATATGCGCCTGGATGCTGCCCTGTTGGCGCGCGAGGTGGTCGGGAGGGGCTAATGGAACGCATCACAGACTGGGCCAAGCTGTGGCGCGAGTTGGTCGAGGCGCGTGCGGCCCGACATCGCGCCGCCGAGATGCATGGCGATGCTTGGAAAACCCGCGCTCGCACCTTTGACGCCGACGTCAAACGTCGTTGGCAGAAGCCCGATTCCAGCCGCGCCTTTTTGCTCTCCCAAGTGCGCGCCGACGACACGTTGCTCGACATCGGCGCGGGCACCGGTGCCTGGAGCATCTATTTGGCCCCGCATGTGCGGCGGGTGACGGCTATCGAGCCTTCGCCTTCCATGATTGCGGTCATGCGCGAGAACCTAGCCGAGGCCGGGGTCACCAATGTGGACATCCTATCGGGCCGCTGGCCTGAGGTAGAAGTGCAGGCCCACGATATTTCACTCTGCGCGCATGCCATGTACATGTCTCCCGATCTGCCCGGCTTTATCCGGCACATGGAGGCAGCTACCCGGCGACTCTGCGTGTTGCTGATGCGCGTCCCGCTGGCCGATAACGTCATGGCCTTGGCCGCCCGGCGCGTTTGGGGCCAACCGCACGACAGCCCCAATTTTGTCATCGCCTATAACATCCTGTTAGAGATGGGCATCTGTGCCAACGTGCTCATGGAAGACACCGGCGCTTGGGGCTCACAGAGTCACGAGACGCTGGAAGAGGCTTTGGAGGAAATCAAAAACAAGCTGGGCCTCGGCGGGCCCAGCGAGCACGACGACTATTTGTGTGGGCTGTTGCGCGAACGGCTGACCTACCAGGACGGGCGCTACATTTGGCCGCCCTCCGTGCGCTCGGCGCTGGTCTACTGGGAGGCCGGCCGGAGATAGCCCCCATATTTCTTACCAGGCCACCGACCCGTCGGCGTGGAAGGTGCCCTCGATGCTCCTCGGTTGGAAGGGAAAGCGCGCCAGCTTGTCCTCCAGGATCTCGACCCCGATCCCCGGGCGATCGGGCACGAGGATGTAGCCGTTTTCCAGCGTGAGCGGTTGGTCGATGACCTCGTTCAGCGGGTGATTGTCCACCATGTTGCTCTCATGGAGCCGAAAGTTGGGGATGGCGGCGTCGAACTGCACGAAAGCGGCGATGTTCACCGGGCTGCCCATGAGATGCGGGAATACGCCCACGAAAGAGGCTTCGGCCAGGCCGGCGATCTTTTTGCACTGCGTATAGCCCCCGGCCAGGGAAAGGTCGGGGCGGATCATGGCCACCGTCTTTTTGTCGATCAACTCTTTGAATTGCTGGATGCTGTAAAAGCGCTCGCCTGTGGCGATGGGCAGGTCGACGTGGCGGGCCACATATTCTAGCGCCTCGATGCTCTCCGGCGCCAGCGGATCCTCATAGTAGAGGATGCGATACGGCGCCAGTTCGTGGGCCAGGATGATGGCCTCGTCGGGCATCAGGTTGCGGTGAATCTCTAGCCCCAGATCGATCTCGTCGCCCACCGCGTCACGGATGGCGGCAACGATCTGCACCGCCTCTTTGATCACCTTACTCGAATCCTTGCGCGGTGCGTCGGAGAAAAAGGGCGTGGTGCGTAGAGAGGTGAACCCCCTCTCGACGTTGCGCACTGCGCTGGCCGCGCGTTCATCCAACGTGTTGCCGCCGACATTGGCAAAGACCTTGACCTTGTCGCGGCATTTGCCGCCCAGCAAGGCATAGATTGGCTTGTCCACCGACTTGGCCAGGATGTCCCACATGGCGATGTCGAGCGCGCTCATCGCGGCGCTCAGCACCGCCCCGGCGAAATGGGTGTTGCGCGAGACGACCTGAAAGTGGTGCTCCATGCGCCCGGGGTCCTTGCCCACATAGTACTCGCTCAGGTCGCGGAGGGCCTCGTACACCAGCCGATGGTGGGCCCATAGGCCCGCCTCGCCGTTGCCGACGATGCCCTGGTCGGTATAGACGCGCACCAGCAAGGAGCGTCCGACCAAAAAGGGGGTGATGCGTTCGATTTTCATGATTTCACCTCGAAAATAGTAGGTTGGGTGACCGGCACTTTCCAAAGTGCCGGTCACCCTTGCAGAGCCGGGCAGCTAGTGCGAACGGATGGCAAGCGCTCACGGCTTGATCGACAACGTAGCTCTCAACACCGGCACAAGCGGTGTAAGGAAGGGGCGCAGTATGAGCTGTGGCTTGAGCACATAGCTTTCCGTATAATCTCGCTGGAGCGCGTCCGGAGCAAAATCGTAGGTTACCTTGACGTGCAACTCGGAGCCCGAACGCTGGGCGACCAGGGAACGTTTGACGCTAGGAGTGGATTGGGTACCTTTGACGGTGTAAGGAGCGAAACTGCCGTTGAAGGTGCCCCAATCGCAGTTCGTCGGCTTGCACACGGAATAGCCGTGTAGCGACACCGTGGTTGTGTTCACTTTGTCGATAATCAGTGTTATCAACCCCGTCGTGTTCTCGTCCACATTGACCCAAGTGCCCACAAAATCGTCGATCTTGGCGCCGGGGCCCGGCGTCGGCGTGCGACTGGGCACGGGCGTCCAGGTGGCCGTAGGCGGGCTGCCCGGCGCGGGGTCCACGTTGTCGCGCATACCGTCGCCATCGGTGTCGGGGTTGGTGGGGCTGGTAGAGAGCTCGTGCACCTCTCGGCCATCGGGGAGCGTGTCGCCGTCCGAGTCGATGACCAGCGGGTTGGCGCCCCAGGCCCGCTCCTCGCCGTCCTTCAGGCCGTCGCCGTCGCTATCGGGGTTGTTGGGGTTGGTGCCCAGCGCCTGCTCCTCGGCCAGGGTCAACCCATCGCCGTCGGCGTCGGTGCCCGAAAGGTCCGGCGTGGGCGTGCTTGTCGGGGTGACCGTAGGCATCACCGTGGCCGTGGGTATGGCGCGGGGCATGGGGTCCATATTATCCGCCAGGCCGTCGCCGTCGGTATCGGCGTTGATCGGGCTTGTCGACAACTGGTGCACCTCCTGGCCATCGGCGAGCGTGTCGCCATCCGAGTCAACGACGAGGGGGTTGCTGCCCCAGCGCAGTTCTTCGCCATCGCTCAGGCCATCGCCATCTGTGTCTGCCACTTGAGGGTTGGTGCGCGCATCCGCTTCTTGTTTATCGGTCAGCCCGTCGCCATCGCTATCGGCGTTCGTGGGATTGGTGCCCAAGCGCAGTTCCTGAGCGTAGGTTAGCTTGTCGCCATCCAGGTCGATCATAGCTGCCAAGACGGCCAGGCCGGCGCAGAGGAAAAATAGGACGGGCAAGAGCCAGATCGGCAAAAGGGCCCGGCTGACGACCTGCCCGCTATGGATTTGGGCCTCGCCGGTGGAAGAGGTGATCTGAGCGGAAACCGCATGGGGCTTTTCACCGCCGATCCAACGCCTTTTTTTCGGCTCGGCGCGGAACTCGGCGGCGGCCGTGCGTCCTTCGGCCACCTTGAGCTGCATTTCCGGCGGGTCAAAGGCCAGCTCATCGGCGCGATCCTGCCACGAGATGGTGAAGGTCTCTTGGGCGTTGCCCCGGTTCTCCACCGTCACCCGCACCGGCTTGCCCGCCCACACCTGCTGCGGTTGAAGCGTACTGGAAAACTCGCTGTAAGCGGCGACGGTTAGGTTGCGCCGCACCTCGGCCACTTGGTCCGGCGCGTCAAGGCTGGCCACGCGGATGGTGAGCGGGTAGCGTCCGGCACGCCCTTGGGGCGAGCGTGGCGGGCGCAGGGTGAAGGTTACCTCCTGTTGCTGGCCCGGCATCAGGCGCACGGGCGCCGGTTTGGCGATCAACCAGCTCTCCGGCACGCCCTCCACCGTCGTACTGAATTGATCCACCACCGAGCTCTGGTTCAACACGATGAGCGAGGCGGTGACGCTCTCGCCGGGGGTAACGGAGAGCTGTTCGCGCTCCATAAAAACGCCGACCCGGCCCACGCCTGGGCTGGAGCGAATGGCGCCAGGCTCCACCATCGTGCCATCGGGGTGACGGATGGGGCCGCTCTGCACAGGTTGCGGGGTCGCGCGCAGCAAACGCAGCCAGACCGCGCCATGCCCGGTGCCCCCGACGCGCAAGGCCTTGTCGGGCGTCCAGACCTCGGGCACGCCGGGCAAAAGTTTGACATCGCCCAAAAAGGTGCCGTTCGTGCTATCCAGGTCAATGACCCGATAGTCCGTTCCGTCGAACTCGATGCGCGCATGTCGACGCGAGACCCGTGGGCTATCGAGCACCAGCCCATTTTCGGCGCCGCGGCCGATAGTCAGCCCTTCGGGGCCCAAAGGCACGGTGCGAGAGGTCCCCTCGGCGGTCAACACTTGGACGGCATCTTGGGCCAGGTCGTGCGGCGCACTGGGGAACTCGGCCAAGATGGAACGCCCCCGAGCTTGTACCACACTTTGCTGGTACTGGGTCGCCAGGCTGACGGCTTCGCCGATATCCGTAGCCGCCGCCGTCGGTTCGGCGGGCGCCGAAGGAGCGAGGGCAAGCACGCCGGCCAAGGCCTCGGCCAGTGAACGGGCATCGGCAAAGCGCTCGGCGGGGTTCTTGGCCATGGCCTTGAGGATGACCCGTTCCAATGCCTCGGGCAAATCGGGGCGGCGAGAACGAGGCGGTGGGGGTGGCTCTTGGGTGTGATAACGAATGGCCTCGGTGATCGTACGCGCAGGGAAGGGGAGTTGGCCGACGGCCAGCTCGTAGAGCAACACGCCCAGGGAATAGACGTCGCTGCGCGCGTCAGTCTTGGTGCCGGCGGCCTGTTCGGGCGACATGTAGGCGGGTGTGCCCATAGAGGTGCCCTCTTGGGTTATGATCCCACCGTCGGCCAGCTTGGCCAAGCCCAGGTCGGTCAAGATCGGCCGGTAGGGCAAGTTCCCCGCTGGCTCGGGCTTGAGCATAATGTTGTCGGGCTTGATGTCGCGGTGCAAGACACCTTGCCGATGGGCGTAATCGATGGCCAACGCGACCTGACGGATCAACTCGATCGCCTCGGAAAGGACGATCCATTGGCTGCGCGCCTTGAGCTCTTGGAGCAACGTGCGCAGGTTGGAGCCGGGGATAAACTCCATGACGATGTACAAGTACGAACGGGCCTGGCCAAAGTCGTGCACCTTGACGATCCCGGGATGATCGAGCCGGGCCGCCGTGCGCGCCTCTTGTAAAAAGCGTTCGCGAAAATCGGGCCGGCGAGCGAACTGGGGATGCATGACCTTAATGGCCACATCGCGTTGCAGGGTGACATCTCGCGCCCTGAACACGGCACCCATGCCCCCCTCTCCTAATAGGGCATCGATCCGATAGCGATCCAACGTCTGGTTGACAAGAGCGTCCATAAACGTCCCCCGATCACCACACTAGGCCGCGAGCGCCGGCGTATAAATCAGATGGGTTGGACAAGCTTATTATAGATGATACGCCCAATCGGCTTCCTGTCCAAGCCCGTATGCGCAAATAAGTTTATCGGCAATGCGCTACATAGAGCGGCCGGCTGTACCTGGGCAGCTCTTGGGTGGCCAATCTTTCCTGGATCCCCAAAAATTGGGCGTAGGATTCGATAACCTCGCTTCCCCTACCCACTGGCGCCGGGTCGTTGATCGAGAGGAACGTGCCATCGGGTGTCCCATCTCCACTGATGCCCGTCACGACGCGGACATGAGCACCGGCTCCCGTGTCCCCTGCCGTCCACAAGGGGCCGTATTGATCGAGCAGATCTGCAAAGGCTTGGATGGTAAAGGTTTGAGGCTCTTCCTCGACCAAACCCCATGAGGCAAAGACAAAGATGTCTTCCGGATCTAGGCCGTGGAGGTATTCACTCCAATATCCGATCCCGGAGGCGATGATCTGGTCGCTGATGGAGATGCTGTCTCTCCAAGAAACAAGCATGGCCGCGCTAGCTGCCCAGCACGACATATTGCTGGTCTGGGGGATCAAAGGCACGTTGTAGTGAACGTACAGCGAGCTGGCGCCTTCTTCGTCTGCATTTTGCACCACCTGCCCTGCCATGGCGCCGAGGCGTTCGCGATACGCTTGGCGGGCGGCAGTTTGATCGCCCCAGTCCCCTTGTCGCAAGCCAAGATACCCCCTTTGGATTGCCGGATACACGCCCGGCCGATGGCTTAACACGTATTTCTGGACGGCACGATTGCCCACGCGCCGTTGAAGAGAGAGCAATTGCTGTTCGCTCGGCGTCATGCTGTCCAGCTCGTGGCCCATCTGTTCCTTGTGAAGGATCCTGGAATTTTTCCGTTCTGATTGAAAAGTATGCTCCATATTTTCTCCTCTATATATGGCAAGTTTCAAAGACTATTTATCCCTCTATTTCCAATGTATAGGTTGTGTGAGCGGGCTTGTTGACGTCGATGACGCGCTCGATTAGCTCCCTGTTCAAGCCCGGGGGGATCGAGGGCAAGCTGACCCGAAAGGTAAAAGGCGTGCGCCCCTCGCCACCATCTTCGATCACAGGGCGTTGCCCGGTGTAGATCTCTAAGACGCGGCTGAGCGCCCAACGGGTGCCTCGCCGCGCATAGATCTTGTGTGCCTCGGCCAGCAATGTGCGGCGTTGGGCCTCGCTCCAGGTGGGGTCAAAGACGACGTCGAACCAACTCGCCAGCCAGGGCAGCAGATCGGCCGGCGCGCTGCCTGCGTGCAGGCAGAGATCAAAGCCATCGATGGTCCACTCGATAGGCAACAAGATCGACTCAAAGAGGGCCAAGAAGCGAGACATCAGGTCAGTGTGATAGATGCTCGGCAAATAGTCGAGCAATCGGCGGCTGTATTTATCGAGGCCCGGCGGCAGAAGAGGCTCGCCCTCGGCAGGGGCCGATGGAGCCGACGGGGCGGGGGGCGCGGGTGGAGCAGGGGGTGCTTCTTCCTCTGATAGGGGCGGGATGGGCTTAAGGGCGGGCGAGGTCGCTTCAAGAGCGGGCCGTTCCTTTGAAGCCGGCTCGGCCTCCGGCGGCATCGGGGCCTTGGTCTCTGCTTGCGCTCTGACAGGGATCTGTTCCAAGAGGAGCCGATACCCCCCTATTTCGACAACATTGCCCCCGGCCAACGTGCGCGGCACCTGGGGCGGGAGGCGCTCGCCGTTCACCCTCGTGCCGTTGGTGCTGCCCAGGTCGGTGATCTGACACTCGGTGAGGGTGCAGTCAAATTGGGCATGTCGACGTGAGACCTGTGGGTCGTCGAGTTGCAGATCGTTTCCCGCCTGGCGCCCGATGGTGGTGATGCCCAGCGGCAAAACCAACTCTTGTACTCCTTTGGGCCCTTCGATGCGCAGGCGGAACTCGAACCCTTGATAAGCGTTTCCTTCCACGCTTCCACCCCCTACACAAACTCGACCCTATGCCGCCCGGAGGCGACCACACCATGCGCCAGGATCTCCAGACGCTCCAAGGGCTCGCCTTGTGGGCCGCCGCCGGGTTGAACCTCGTACATTTCGACGGCGCGGATAAATTGGATGTTGGCCATGCCTTGCAAGCAGCCGTAGACATCCGAGATGTAAAGATCGCGACCGAAAGGCCAGCCCTTTCCCGCCGGCCCGCCGATCAACGGATTAAGGAAACGATAGAGCCGGGCCAACACCTCGGCCTCTACGCGCGCCGGATCGGCGCCGGGCGTCGGGCGCAATCTGGCCACGACGGCCACCCACTGATAGGCAGGCGGGCGTACCTCCAGGCGCGTAGTCAGTAAGCGGCGCTCGTCCAGATAGGCGGTCAAGGTTTGGATGTCGTTCTCTCGTAAGCGCAGCGATTCAGGCTCCAGGTAGCCTTCTGGATGGCGCAGGCGCGGGATGACCAGCAAAAAGACCTGTCCCGGAACGACTCGGCCGGCATCCGCAGGTCGGGGTTGGAGACACTTGACCCTGCCAATGGCCGCAGGGAGCGCCTGCTGGGCCAGGAATTCGAAATCGCCTTCGGTGACCGCTCGATCTCGGGAGCGCAGCAGGGCCGGAACGCGCATCTTGGCCGCTTCAAGCGTCTCGGCGTCCAATCCTCCCCAGGCTGCCTGCCGGTTGGCCACGCGAGCGATGTAAGGAATAGCCGTTTTGAGCGTGTTCAACACGCCGGCCTGTACGTTTCCCTCTTGGCCTCCGCCGTGGCGATAGCGGCGAAAGATCAGGTTGGAGCCGCGCGGGGGGACGGCGCCGTAAAGCTTGATCGTGCCGTCCGGCTGGCGCACCGCCGGCCCAAAACGCAGCTCGCCCGTGGCGCTATCCAACGTATAGTGGCGATCGCCGGCTGCAGACGAGGCGAAATCGGGCACCTCCGACCATTCTTGAGGCGGCTCTCCTGGGGGCTGGACGATGAGCCTTTCATCGGCCGTCCGCCTCAGGATAGGCGAAAAGCGCAGGGTAAAGCGCTGGCCGGGCGAACCGTCGCTTTGGCCCAGAGATTCACGCACTATTTGCTGGGCGTGGGTAGCCGAGACCGCCCCACCCCAAGAGGCCACGGTGATCTGGCGTAGGCGAGGCGAGCGGTCGTAAGGACTCATCCCTTGGCGGCGTTCGGCGGTGCTGATCTCGCGGTTGCGCACGCGCACCCAATAAAGCTCGCGGCCCTCCACGCCGAGTTTGCCCATCGCAGGGAGGTGGATCTGTATGCGACCGGGGGTGTTCATCGCATTGGTGGTATCGAATTCGACATCGCAAAGTTGCCAGCGCGTCTCTTGTTGGCCGGTCGAGGCTTCCCATACATAAGGCGGCAAAGAGGGGTCCACGCCCGTGCCCCCGGCCGGGTCAAAGTCGGCCTGCAAGCCCAGGACGTGCCGGCTGAGATCGTTCTCAAAGCCGAAATAGAGCGCGTCATCGATTTGGGGGGTCGTGGTAAAAATCTCGAACCCCTCAAAGCCGGCCTCTAGACGGCGCAGGTTATGCTCTCGGTAATGCTTGCGGCCGTCGTCGCCCGTCACCCGCGAGAGAACGGCTTCGAGCTGAGGGGGCGAGATGCGCAAGTCCGCATCGGTGGTAAAGACGATGGAGCGTTCCGTCTCCGTCTGGGTACTGGCCACTTCGGTGCCGGCCGGGATGACCACCGGTATAGATTGTGGCGCCGATAGCCAAAAAGTGACCGGGACGCGGGCCGGTTCCGGCTCGCGTAAGGTGATGCCCAACATCTCCATCAGCCGGATGTAGTGCAAATCGGGCACCTGATTCAGCCGATAAAGGAGGACATCGACCATCCAGGCAAACAGCTCAATGAGGGTCACCCCTGGGTCGCTTACATTGTGATCGGTCCACTCTTTGCAATATTGTGGAATGCGCCGCTTGGCCTCATCGACCAAGTCTTGGAAGCGACGATCGTCCAATTTGGGGGCTACTAACGCCATCATGA
>JACIWY010000399.1 GCA_014360745.1 Chloroflexota bacterium | reverse complement strand
TCACTCGCCTGGCCCTTCTGGCGCTGGGTATTTATATCGCCCGTGGGGGGCTGCAGTTTTTGCGCAACTATATGGCCCACGTGGCCGGCTGGGGTGTCGTCGCCGATGCTCGCCGCCACATTTACACTCATCTGCAACGGCTCTCGTTGCACTTTTATGAGGAGCAACAAACGGGCCAGCTTATGTCCCGCATGGTTAACGACTCGGAGCTGTTCGAGCGCCTGATCGCCCATGCCATCCCCGATACGTTGATCAATGTGTTCATGTTCGTCGGCGTGCTGGCCATTACCTTGTCGATTAGCTGGCAGCTGGCGTTGCTGACGGTGATACCGGTGCCGCTCATCGCCTTGGCGGCCAGGGCCTTTGGCAAGTATGTGCGCCCGGCCTTCCGCGAGCGGCAGAAGGACCTGGCCGAGCTCAACGCGACTCTGGCTGATAACCTTTCAGGCATCCGTGAGATCAAAGCCTTTACCCGAGAGGAGATCGAGCTTGGTCGCGTGAGTATGCGCATTAACAACTATCGCGATTCGATGCTCCATGCGCTCAAGCTAATGGCCGTGTTCGGCCCCTTTGTCGAGCTGGCCTCTTCGTTGGGCACGGTGGTGGTGATCTATTTCGGCGGCCGTCTCGTGTTTCAACAAACGGTGTCACCGGAGGACCTGGTGGCCTTTTTCCTCTACTTGGAGATGTTCTACCAGCCGGTGCGCGTGCTCAGCAATGTGTGGGAAAATGTGCAAGAGTCGTTGGCCGGCGCCGACCGCGTGGCCGAGCTGTTGAAGGAAGAGCCGGACGTGGACAGCAAGCCCGACGCCATCGAATATCCCGGGCGCGCCAAAGGACACATCGTCTTTCGCAACGTCAGTTTTCGCTATTCCACGGGGGACACGGTGTTGGAAAACATTAATCTGGACATTCCGGCCAACAGCGTCGTGGCGCTCGTCGGCCCGACTGGCGTGGGCAAATCGACCATGGCCAGCCTGATCCCCCGCTTTTACGATGTATGCGAGGGGGCGGTGATCCTCGATGGGTACGATGTGCGTGATCTGACCTTGCAGAGCCTGCGGCGCCAAGTGTCGTTGGTATTGCAGGATGTCTTTCTCTTTCACGGCACGGTGCGCGAGAACATCCTCTTTGGCCGGCCCGATGCCAGCGAGGAGGAGATGATCGAGGCGGCCAAGGTCGCCAACGCGCACGAATTCATCATGCAACTGCCCCAGGGCTATGACACCCTTATCGGCGAGCGCGGCGTCAAGCTGTCGGGTGGGCAGAAACAGCGCATCTCCATCGCCCGTGCGATTCTCAAGGATGCGCCCATCTTGATCCTCGATGAGGCGACCTCCTCGGTGGATACCCAAACCGAGCTGCTCATCCAACAGGCGCTGGAGCGGCTGATGGTGGGGCGCACGACGCTGGTCATTGCCCATCGGCTGTCCACCATTCGCAGCGCCGATCTCATCGTAGTATTAGAGGGGAAGGGCATCTCGCAGATGGGCACCCATGAGCAACTCATGGCCCAAGACGGCCTATACCGCCACCTGAACGAGATCCAGGCCCTCATCGGCGCCGCCGATCCGGAGGCGTTGAGGGAATATCGGCGGTCTATCTCGGCCTTTGCCGCGAACTAGATTCATCCAGGCTCGCTCACTCGGAGGATGGGCCCCCGTGCCCAGGCCCGTCCTTGTCCGAGACGCTGCCGGGTGTGCCCGAGCTTGACCGCAACGCCTCTTCCACCTTTGCCCAGGCTGTGCGGGCTTGGCGCGCGTGTTCGTCCGTTAGCTCGCCGGGGCCATAGCGGGCCAACAGATACAAGCCGGTGAGCTGTTCCAGCGCGTCTCGAAGGTTGGGCAAGAGGGCGCTCCATTGTTGTGCGTATCCTTGGGGGGTGACGGCTGCTGCACGTGGGTAGCCGCGTTCCACTGCCCGGGCCAGGAAGGCCTGGTAGATATGGCGAATCGCCTGCCGAGGGTCGTTGAGATCGCCTAAGGGCAAGTAGGGAGGCGCTCCTCCTCGCCGCCGCAACAGCTCACGCAACTGTTCGCGCACCAAGGCCAGCGAGAGGATCGATTCGCGTCGTTCGATCTCTTCTCTTTCCGCCGAGCGTTCGGCGGCGCGATGGCGCCAAGCCAGCCAGAGTGCCATCGCTACGCCGAGCAGCAACCCGACCACCAACGCTATCGTCATCGCCCCTTGCCACCACGAGGGCAGAAGCACCTCCGGCTGGATCTGTTCAGGGAAAGGGGTGGGCTGGACATTGGGGATCTCTTCCATGCGCGGCAGGAGAAAGGCCAGCCGCCGTCGCAACAGATCGAACAAGGGCAGCAGCAACCCTATCAGAACATAAGCCAACAACCTAAGGAACAGGCCCAAGATAACCACTATGGCTGTAACGGCCAAACGCAAGGCCCCCAGCGCCCGCGCTGCCGCCTCCGGGTGGATGATCTGCCCCAAGGCCCAGCCCAACAAGAGGATGAGCAAGATCACCGCCGACACGATCGCCAGCCAGGGCCTGCTCAACGCAACGGCCTCACCCCCGCGAGCGTGTTCAATGGTCACCGTCTCGTCTACCGCTAGCATGGCCAGCGAAGCCAACCCCGATAGTAGAAAGACCACCATCGCCCCACCGATGTCGGGGGTTACTATCCCCGCTTGCCCCCGCGCCTCGAACAGCATGAGCAGGCTCAATGCTATCGAGCCGAAGACGAACTGTCGCCAAAGGGCACCATGATCGCGCCATGGGGTGGACATACCCATCCACAACAGCGCCGCCGTAACTATTAAGGCTACCACGGCTATGGGAATGCCGCGTTCCCAATTTCCCATTCCGAGGGCCAGATCGATCAGCCATTGGCCGATCTTTTCCCCCGCTGGGTGCAAAATGAACGCCAGGACGGCCAGGGTGAGGCCTAGCCCGCCAAGGGCGGTGAGCCATTGCGCCGAGGGCCACTTTTGCGCCAGGTGCAGCCATAGCGCGCCTATCACCAGCAAGCCCCATACCAACCAGGCGGGATAGCCGATCCCCCTTGGCGCCACATAGGGGCTGCCGAACAGCGTTTGCACCCAAGGCCAGATCCAGGCGGTGCGCATCGCCGCCGAGACCATGACGATGGCCACCTCGCCGAATGGGGCGCCTTGCGCTCCGTCAAGCCTCGTCCTTACCGGCCATCTCCCGCCAGACATCTATACCCCCCAGATGATGCATCGAGATCTCGGCGTTTGGCGCGGGCGCCTGCTCGCCGATGGTCAACAACAGTACCTGATGGCCGAGCCGTTTTAGCGTCGCCAAGCTGGCGATCGTCTCGGCGCCGACCCTCGCGCTGATGGCCACCACCGTCGCCCTCCTGGGCAACGAGGGCACCATCGCCCACAACATTTCGTGGAAGGGCATCCCTCGAAAAGCCGTGACGCCCGCCAGCGTCTCGAGCAAGTGGGCGAGTTGTTGAGGGTGGCGTCCTGGCGTGACCGCCAACGAACGCCCGCCCCGGGTGTTCAAACAATTGACCAACAGGCCGACCATATGCCGCTCGTCCAACGCTTTGGCCGCCAGAGAAGCCGCGGCCGCCATGGCGAGCTCCAAATATTCGGGCACCGATTCGTAGGTATGGGGGGCGGTCTGCACATCCACTGCCAATATGAGGACGAGCGTTTCGCTGGGGTCGAACACCTTGGT
>JACIWY010000398.1 GCA_014360745.1 Chloroflexota bacterium | reverse complement strand
GGGCAAGATCGCCTTTAAATCCAACTATTTGGGGCGCACGCGCATCTTTTTGGTCGACCCCGATGGCGGGAACCTGGCCCTCTTGCTCAAGCTATGGGTATATGAAGCGGCCACAGCCAAGGAGCGCCTCTCGCCCGACGGCGCCTACTATATCCGCCAGGCTTGGGGCACCAACGGCATGGATCTTTTCATCGGCCCGCTGGGCGGAGGGGCGCCCGAAAAACGGATCACTTTCGTCGGCCATGGCAAGGCGTACGATCCCGCTTGGTCGCCGGATGGGCGGCACATCGCCTTTGCCTCCAACCAGGAGGGCGATGACGACTTGTTCATGGTCGAGATCTGGACGCCCCAAGACCCGCTGCCCAAAACCTTCAAATTGACCCAAGGAGACACCTGGGAATCGGACAAACACCCCAGTTACTCGCCCGATGGGCGGCAGATCGTGTACTATAGCAACCGCTCCGGTCGAGATCAGCTTTGGATCATGGAGGCCGATGGCTCGAACCCGCGCCGGCTCCTGGCCCTCGACGCTGAGTGCTGGGATCCGGTGTGGCTCAAATAGGATTTAGGATTTGGACTGTTGAAGTCATTCTTTAGCAGAAGGAGAGGAGGTGAACGACCATGAAGACCGTCTCGGTGCCCTGGAGCATGTGGTATGAGAACACAACCTTTGACCTGACCTTTCCCGACAGTTGGGACGTGCAGGTGAGCGAGATGAAAGGAGGGCCCGACATCGGCGACGAGGGCATCCGTCGGGCGTTGGCCGAGCCGATCGGCGCGCCTCGTCTGCGCGATGCCGCCAGAGGGCGGCGCGATGCGGCCATCCTCATCGATGACCTGACCCGCCCGACCCCCTGCTATCGGGTGTTGCCCTACATCCTGGAGGAGCTGGCCGCGGCCGGCCTGGGCGATGACAAGGTGCGCATCGTCTGCGCGGTAGCCGCTCATCGCCCCATGACCCGTGGCGATTTCGTGAAAAAGATCGGCCTCGAGCTGTTGGACCGCCTGGAAGTGATCAATCACAACGCCATGGACAATCTAGAGTTCTATGGCCATTCCTCACAAGGTATCCCCATTTGGGTCAATCGCGATTTCGCCCGCTCCGATTTCAAGATCGCGGCAGGGATGATCACCCCGCGCGGGCGGATCTTTGGCGGCGGCGCCAAGCTCCTGCTCCCCGGCGCCTGCGGCCGCCAGACGATCTTTGCTAACCATATGTACTGCCCGGAGGATGTATTTCGCGAGCATCTGGACGAGGTCGCCCACATGGTGGGCCTGGAGTACATCGTCAACCCCTTGCTCAACGCCAAGGGCGAGATCATGGCCATGGTCGCCGGCCACTACCGCGAGGCCTTTTGGCACGGCGTGGAAATCGGCAAGGACCTCTATCGCACCAAGGTGCCGGAGCAGATGGATATCGTCGTGGCCAACGCCTGGCCCAAGGATACAGAGGGCACGCAGGCCGGCATGGCCTTGGTGCCCCTCTATGGCGCCCGTGAGACGGCGTTGAAAGAAGGGGGCACGGTGGTTATCACCGCCGCTTGCCCGGAGGGGCTGGGCTTTCACTCCGTCATGGGCCCGGGGACGTTGTTCCGCCAGCGCGCGCAGCGCTCCGGCACTGGCGGGCGGGTGACGCGCGTGCCCGTAGTGACACGGGTCATCTTTTCGCCCAACCTGAACAAGTACGACGTGCGCAACCAGTTCGGCGAGGAGGCCATCTTTTGCAAGACCTGGCCCGAAGTGCTTCAAGTGCTACAGGATAAGCACGGCGCGCAGGCCAAAGTGGGCGTCTTCCCCTATGGCGCCATCCAATACGGCGGCGAATGAACCCCCGCCAAAACCTTCCCGCAGGTTTTGGAACCTGCGGGAAGGCGAGATAGGGATCAATCCACCGCAAAATAAACGGCGCGCAAGATCACATAGACAAAGTACAAGCCGGCCAGATACAGTGACCATAACTTGGTCAGCCGGCCCCTGCGGAACCAGAGGATGGCCCATAGGATGGCGCCGGTGACCGTCTCCCAGGGCAAGTCCCATGCGATCAGCGGGTAGGGAACCCAATACGTAGAGACCAACGCGCCCCCGCCGATGGCCACCAGCGGGTTGGTGATATTGCTGCCCACTAACGTCCCCAGCGAGATGCCTTGTTCCTTGTGCCGCACTCCGGAGACGGCGGTGGTCAGCTCGGGCAGGGCCGAGGCGACACCCAACGTGACGACGCCGATCAGCGAGCCGCCGATGCCGGTGACTTGGACGACGAGCTCCGTGATCTGCAACACCACCTGCGCGCTCAAAATGGTCAGGGCCATGGCGACCACGGCGATCGCGGCGTATTTCAACGCCTCCAGCCCCGATTGAGGCACGTCCTCTTCCTCCTCAGCTTTGACCTCGGGCTTGAAATACTTGCGCTCATCCCAATAAAGATAATACATATAGCCGATAAAGGTCCCAAAGAGGATCAGGCCATCCAGGCGGGAATAGCTGCGATCCAAGCCCAGCACGATGCACATCAACGTGGTGCCGATCATCGGCAACATCGATTTGGTTAAAAAATAGCGCCGAAAATAGAGGCCGCCGGCGAAAAAGCAGACCATGGCCATGATCAACGTCTGTTGCACGACATCGGAGCCGATGTTGGCACCGAGGACGATCGACGAACCGATCTTGTAATCCAGATTGCCTCTGAGAATGCCCACGGAGGCGGTCAAATGGCTGCTGATCTCGGGGATGCTCGTGGCCAGAGAGAGAACGGTCACGCCCATAAAAGTGGCCGAAAGGTTGAAATAGTTCGCCAGGCCGACAAAGCGTTTCACCGCTTCGTCAGAACTGAGGACGAGGATGGCCATGGCCAGAAGGCCGACAATAATATTGATCATTAGATTAGAGCCAATAAGCCCGCGCATAAGACCCCGTTTCCCTCTAATCTCGGGGGCGTATTTATCACCCCATAAAAAGGCCCGCCCCCGAAAGCCTCCTTCCGAGGCGCCGCCACAGAGTAGCGAACACGGCCTCATCCAGAGGGCCCACGACGGCGGGCTGCCTTGTCCGATGAATAGCACATCAAATGATCACTTGCGAAAAAACAGTATACAAACCCTGGCGTAGGCTGTCAAAAAGGGGGTCTCTATCCTCCGCAGGTCCTCGATTTGCGGGAGGGTGAGGGAGGGTCAAGCGGGAAATTAGGAAGGGGTCACACATGCTAAACCGTCGAGCAGCCTTTAGGCTGGGATGCTACTACCACATCTACAACCGTGGCGCAGGGCGGGGAGCGCTCTTTTTTCGCTTCCCTGTGTGCGCCTGCAAGCTCCCCCGCTGACGGCGCGATGACGCAACCGGCAGCGAGCTGGCGCCGTTTTGTGGCCGAGGGGTGGATGAGGCCCGGCAGAGGACGGTCATTAGCGTCTATATGTGGGATTGAATTCCACTGCAAGACCTTCCCGCAGGTTTTAAAACCTGCGGGAAGGTAGGAGAGGGTGCGAGGGAAATTGCCCGCCCGCTGCGCCCGATCTATACTCTGGGCAAATCCTCGCTCGGAGGAAGGAGGGGTATGAGCGATAACATCCGCGCCGGCCGCCCCTATCCGCTCGGGGCCACGTGCGAACAAGGAGGCACCAACTTTAGCCTCTTTTCCGACATCGCCACGGGGGTTGAGTTGTTGCTCTTCGATCGCTTCGACCAGCCGCA
>JACIWY010000397.1 GCA_014360745.1 Chloroflexota bacterium | reverse complement strand
GACACTCTTGATAAAGTGAGTCTGGCCAAGGATAAAGTTCAGATTCTCTGGCTTTTCGATCGGCACGATTTTGAGCTCCATAAATCATCTCCTTGCGTCGATGTGTTCGTCTGAACAATGGTGATGCCGAGTATAAGGAACGAGAACCAAGTGGTCAAGGCACTTGCGCGCTTAGAGGGGGGCTCGATCCAAGTATAATTCTGCCCATGTAGCTCGGCTTGGTGGTATCCCAAACGCAAACGTTTGCCGAGGAGGGGGGGTGCAACGATATCGAACACGTGGCTCGTCGGGACGCCGCTGGGGCATAGTGGTGTCTCTATGGGTTTGTTTACTGCTCTCTAGTCTACAGGTGGCTGCCGATTCTCCCAGCCCTGATCCTTCTGTTGTTGCTGCGCCTACTCGTCTGACGAGCGGTCTCCCTATCACCGATAGCCTGCGCGAATTGCTCGTCTCTTATCGGGGGAGAGGACTGGCTGGCGCTCAGGAATATTCTGCTCGACGGGGGTTGGAGCTCGAGCCGGGCAAGGGGGTGAGGGTGGTGATACATCTGGCACCTGGCCTGTCCGCCGGTCAAGCGCGTGCGCCACTAGAGAAGCTGGGTGTGGAGATAGAGGCCGAGTATGCGGATATGTTCCAGTGCCTGGTGCCCTTGGAGCGACTGGAAACGCTGGCGCGCGCAGCCGCCGTGCGTTGGGTAAGGCCACCGCTGCGCCCCTTGCCGGCGGTGACCAGCCAGGGGGTGGCTCTTCTCAACGCCGATGCTTGGCAAGCTGCCGGATATACGGGAGCTGGGGTCAAGATCGCGGTGGTCGATCTGGGCTTTCAGGGCTACGCCTCGCTATTGGGCAGTGAGTTGCCGGGCGGCTTGATCGCCTATTCCGCTCGCGCCGATGGGGATATCGAAGCTGGCGAGCGCCATGGAACCGGTTGTGCCGAGATCGTGTACGATGTTGCGCCCAATGCAAGCTTGTATCTGGTCAATTTTAACACCGATGTCGAGTTTGGCAATGCCGTGAATTATGTGCGCAGCCGAGGGGTAGATGTGGTTTCCTGTTCCATCGGCTGGCCGCCGGGTGGGCCGGGCGATGGAACAGGCCCCATTGCCGATGTGATCCAAGGGGCTATCGGCGACGGCATCCTGTGGGTGAATTCGGCGGGCAATCAGGCAAACCGTCACTGGATGGGCGTATGGTCGGATAGCAATGGCAACGGCGTGCACGATTTCGCCACAGGCGACGAGGGCAATACCTTTGGGGTAGTGGCCGGCCAGCCGATCCGTGTGGCTATGCGTTGGCAGGATAGCTGGTCGACGCCGGTGCATAGCTTTCGCCTGGAACTGTACGATAGCACTAACACCCTCATCGCCGCAGAGACGGCGCCCGTTTTCCCAAACTCGCCCACGCGCTATGTCGAGACTTGGGGCGCGGGTGGAGGAATCTATTATATCGTTATACGCCGTCTGGACTCAAACCCCGGCGCTCCTTTATTAGAACTGTTCACCTACGATCAAGACTTGTCGGAGCACCATACCCCTGTTAGCAGCGTTGTGCCTCCTGCGGATATGGAGGATGTGTTGTCCGTTGGCGCAGTACCTTATTATTCGCCGAATACGCTCGAGCCTTTTTCCTCGCATGGCCCCACGTTAGATGGTCGCATTAAACCCGATCTGGTGGCGCCCGATGGCGTGTCCACCTTGGCCTATAGCCCGGACAGTTTTTTCGGCACCTCGGCGGCTTGTCCTCATGTGGCCGGGGCGGCGGCTTTGATGTGGGGGTATTATACGGCTTATACGAGCGCCCAAATCGGCACGCTGCTAAAGAGCAGCGTGGTCGATCTCGGCACGACAGGGAATGACAATCTCTATGGCGCGGGGCGTTTGTTGTTGGGCGCTCCGCCCTCCGGGACGCCCACAACGACGCCGTCCCTTTCACCAACGGCCAGCCGCACGCCGACGTTTACTCTGACGCCAGGTACTCCCACTGACACCCCGACGGTGACGCTTACCCCAACCCAGACTCGAACGCCGACGCCGACGGCTAGCCCGACGAACTCGCCCACGGCCAGCGATACCCCCACGCTTACCGCCACCAGCACGCGCACAGCGACGAGCACTCCCACGGCGACGCCCTTCCCGACGGGGTGGTATCGAGTGGCGCTGGCGGGCCGGACAGTACGCGATTTGATCATCGATCCCAACAATGCCAACGAGATGCTGGCCTGTACAGCCGAGAACTGGGGCGTGTACGCCAGCCATGATGGCGGAGGCTCTTGGGCTTTGGATAACATCGGCTTGCTCGACGCCGATGTCTATCTCTTTGCTCAAGAACCGACATCCCCCTGGACGGTGTACCTGGCTTCCGATCAACACCTATGGAAGCGGACTGCCGGCGGCCCTTGGACATTCCTGCCTGTGGTGGGAGCTTCGTACAGTTGGCTATCAGGACTGGCCGTGGCTCCTGGCCTGGCGGGGCGTCTTTATCTGACCGGCTGGGATCCCTGTCAACAGATACAGGTTTCCTCGGATGGCGGGATGACCTGGGTGCAACGAGCGGCTCCGGACCTCTGCTCCTTGTCCCCCTTAGATAGCATCCTAGCGGTGTCGGCTTCCAACGGGGATCGCGTTTATGTGGCGCGTGGCCATGATCTAGCCGAGATATTGCGCAGTGATGATGCCGGACAAAGCTGGACATCCTTGACGCCCATCGCCGGTGTTGTGGGCATCAACGACATGGCGCTCAGTCCTTTCGATGATGCGCATTTGGTGGTGGGCACCTACAATCAGGGCGTCTATCGTTCTATCGATGCGGGCCTGAGCTGGACGTCGATAAATAACGGATTGCCGGGCGGCGGATCGGGGGCGAATGTGACGGCCCTGGCGATGGCGCCTTTTCATGACGATCAGCTCTACGCCGCGGTGTGGGGCTTGGGCGTCTATCGGCTATCGCATGCCTCTGGCATGTGGATGCCTTATGGGCATGGCCTGCCGACGGCGGTTGTCGTTTATGCGCTGCGCATTGCGCCAGCGCGCCCTGGCCGGCTCTGGGCGGCCACCAGCGATGGCGTTTGGGTCATCGACAGGCAACAGCTTCTGTTGCCGGCCATTCTCAAAAACCGCCTTTTGGGTGTTACGCCGACACCGACGTTACCACCATATCCAGGGCCTAGCACTACGCCTACACCCACATTTTCGCCTACCGTGACTCCCACCTCATGGTGGCAGCCGACCTCAACGCCCACGGCGACATCGACAGTTACGGCGACGCCCGATCCTTGCCCCGATGCGATCATCAACGGCGGCTTTGAAACGCGCAGCGCCTGGACATTGAGCCCCAGCCCTTATCGGGCGGCCTATACCGATATGACCAGTCATTCTGGCGCTTGGTCCTTGCGCCAGGGCATCGAGCCTGGCTTGCCCATCAAAGCCAGCTATTCTTCTGCCTATCAGACGGTATATATCCCCCCCGATGCTACCCAAGTTACGTTGCATTTCTGGTGGCGACGTTTCACCGAGGAACCTCCGGCCTATCTGGTCGCTGAGCCAGAGGCACCTCCCGGGCACCCGTCTCTGGAAGCTTTGCCCTATTTCGAAGATATGCAAGAGGTGCTCGTGTTGCACAGCGTCTATTTCACCGTGCTTAAAATATTGACACGGGTGCGTTTAAATGAGGGGGTATTTGTAGAGGAGCGTTTCGATCTGACCGAGTTCGC
>JACIWY010000396.1 GCA_014360745.1 Chloroflexota bacterium | reverse complement strand
CGACGCCTGCTCAACAGGCGTCGCCGCATGGCTCAAGCCTTTCGCCCTCAGCCGAAGCGCATCTCCTCCCGCGCCTCGATCCTTTCTTCATCCAGCTCCATCCCCAAGCCGGGCACCGTGGGCAGCTCGATATAGCCGCCCTTGGGCTCGATCTTGTTCTTGAACAGCGCCTGGCTCGTCGCGCCGTGTTGGATGAGCCATTCCTGGATGGGGCAGGTCGTCAGCGTCTGCGAGGCGATCAGGTGCACCGAGGCCAGCCCGCCGTGATGCGGCACCAGCGGGATGCCATAGGCCGAGGCCAGGGCGGCGATCTTGTGCATCTCGGTGAGGCCCCCGGCCCAGGTGGGGTCGGTCTGCAAAATGTCCACGGCGCCGGCGTCGAGAAGGGCCTTGACCCCCCAGCGCGTATATTCGTGTTCCCCTCCCGCAATGGCCACCGATTGGACGCTGCGGCGCAGCTCGGCGTACTGTGGGATCATGTCGGCCATCACCGGCTCCTCGAACCACCAAGGGCGATACTCGGCCGCCAGCTCGGCCATGCGCCGAGTGTAGGGCACGTCCCAACTGCTCCAAGCATCGAACATGATCTCCACATCGGGCCCCACGGCCTCGCGCACCACGCGGATCAACTCCAAGTTCTTGCGCATTCCCTCCTGCCCCTCGGTGGGGTCGTGGCGGAAGAACCATTTGGTCGCCGTGTAGCCCTCTTCAACCACCTGCTTGGCCCGCTGATAGGCCTTCTCCGGCTCGATAGAGTGGCCGAGCATCGAGGCGTAGGCGCGGATCTTGTCCCGGCTCGGGCCGCCCAACAGTTTGTACACCGGCGCGCCCAGGAGCTTGCCCTTCAAATCCCACAGCGCCAGGTCGACGGCGCTGATGGCCATCATCGTCTCCCCTTTGCGTCCGTGGATGGCGTGGCGGTACATCTTGTCCCAGATACGCTCCACGGCGTGGGGATCCTCGCCGATGAGCACCGGCTTGAGCGTGGTCTCGATGATGTGCGCCTGAAGCTCGCTGATCGGCGACCAGAGCCCGCTGATCCCCTCGTCGGTATCGACAAAAAGGACGTTCTGTTCCACGGCGTATCGCCCCTCGCCCACCCGACGAGCACGCCAGGTGGCCGGCATGGCCCGATATTCGGGATAAATGTCGATGGGGCGGACAAGACGCTCCTCGCCCAAGGGCCCGCCGTATTCCCAAGTGCCTCGGATGGTCACGTAACGCAGCCCGGTGATCTTCATGTGCCTTGCTCCTTTTATGGCCAACGCAAAAATGTGAACATCAGAACTCGCGTTGGGGCCCGCGCTTCTGCCAAGTCATCCAGTTCTCCCACATATCATAGTAGTAGGGGAAGGAACGATACAGCTCGTCCGAGATCTCTTGCACCTGCCGCATCGCCTGCTCAGGCATCTCCCAGCCGAACGTACCGGCGTTTTCGCTGATCTCGGCCACCGTGCGCGCCCCCACCAAGGCGGTGGTGACGCCCGGCTGAGACACCAGCCAGCGCAGGCTGAGCTGCGCCAGCGTGACCCCCAACTCCTTGGCCACGGCGCGCAGCCGCTCGACGGTGTACAGGCATTTGCCCAGGTTCTCCGACTTCCAGAGCACACTGCGCGGGCGCATGTCTCCCGGGGCGTAGCGGGTGTTCAGCCGGATGGTGCCGGTCAACAAGCCCTGCGCCAGGCTGCTGTAGGTGCTGATGCCGATGCCGTGCTCGACACAGTAAGGCAACACATCTTCTTCGATGAAACGCCAGATCAGGTTGTAGGGCGGCTGAAGGATGTCCACACGGCCATGCCTGGAGGCCATCTCCAACATCGATACGTCAAAGTTCGAAACGCCGATGGCGCGGATGAGCCCCTCGGCGCGCAGCTTTTCCAGTGCCTCCATGGTCGGGGCGAGAGGCTCCTCCCGACTCGGCCAGTGGATGAAATAGACGTCGACGTAATCGGTCTGCAGCCGCTCCAGCGAACCGGCCAGCTTTTTGCGCAGGTCCTCTTCCGCATGGCCCGCCCCCGAAGCCTTGGTGGAGATGACCGCCTCGTGGCGACGCCCAGCCAGGGCGCGCCCCACGACCTCTTCCGAATGGCCGCGCCCGTAGGCCGGCGCGGTGTCCAAAAAGTTGATCCCCAGCTCCAGCGCCTTGTGTATCGTGCGGATCGATTCCTCATCGTCCGCGCCGCCCCAATAGTCGCCCCCCATGGGCCAGCAGCCCAGGGAGATGGCCGATACCTCGATGCCGGTCTGACCGATGACACGCTTTTCCATAATGCCCCCAAATCTCGTTAGGTGTCCGCATTAGGTGCCCGCCCTGGGAAAGTGGCGGGCACCCGCTCACTCCCAAACGAACATGACCTTGCCCGTCTTGCGGCTGGCAAAGGTGTCGAACGCCTCCTGCGCCTTTTCCAGGGGGAAGCGGTGGGTGACCAGGTCGTGAAAGTGAAAGCCTTGCCGCTTCATCAAACGCACCAACTCGTAATAATCGGCGGCGGTGAACATGTTAGAGCCGGTCACCCAGCGGCCGCCCAAATGCGGGCCGAGCATGGCGTTCCGCGCCCTCCCACCAAAGCCCACATAGATAAGCCGCGCGTGATAGGGCGTGGCCCTGAGCACGTCCACCCGCGCCTGATCGTTGCCCGAGGTCTCGACGACCACCTCCGCGCCCCCCGCAGTTATTTCAACCACCCGCGCAGGCATATCCTCTTGCAGCGGATCGAGGACGTAGCGGGCGCCGTGTCGCAGCGCCAGCTCGCGTCGGTACCCTTCCGGATCGACGCCGAGGACGATGCCCCCCATGGCCACGGCCACCTGCACGGCGCACAGCCCCACAGGGCCTAGGCCGGAGATGAGCACATATTCGCCGGCGCGGACGTCCGCACGGCGCAGGGCGTGGTAGGCGGTGCCCCCGGCGCAGGCGATGATGGCGCCGTCCTCGAAGGAAAGCTCATCGGGCAGGGGAAAGCAGACGTTTTGATCGACCAGCACATAATCGGCGTCGCCCCCGTCGACGCGCATGGTCCCCAACCGGTTGCCGGGGCCGATGGTGGTGCAGTTAAAGAACTCACCTCGCAAACAGGGCTCACAATGGCCACATGAAGGGGCGTGATACACCGAGACGCGATCGCCCACCTTGACCATGGTCACCGCCTCGCCCACCTCGGCCACCACGCCGGCCGGCTCGTGCCCGCGGATGCACCTGCGATCGGCCCTCCCCTCGGCGGGGTTGGGCAGCTTGTGCAGGTCGCTGCCGCACAAGCCCGCCGCCTTGACCGCGACCAAGACCTGGGTGCCGGTGGGTTTCGGTTTGGGGAATTCCCATACATCGACCTTGCCCTGGCCGAGCATGACCAAACCGCGCATCGTCTCTACCACGTCGATCCTCCTTCACAAGAAAGGGCGCCGGCTTCTACGGCACCCGCTCCCAGATCGGCAGGGAGCGTTCACGCCCCTCCGGCCCCAAGACCACCGGCGCGATGCCCGCCATCTCACACAAATAGACCAAAGCACGGACGCGGTCGCCGGTGGTGCCCATCACGTGGTTGCAGGGGAATACTGATAAAAACTCGTCGAAGGAGCAGCTCAACTTGGCGTGGACATGCGGCCAGGTCGGGTTGGTCTGCGCGTTGATCGCCGCGCGCTGCTCCGGGGGCAGATCCATGCTCTCACCCTTCATGATGGCCATGAACGGCTTGTCGTCCCACAGCCCCAAACGGGCGAAG
Source organism: Chloroflexota bacterium (assembly GCA_014360745.1). Classification (GTDB taxonomy): domain Bacteria; phylum Chloroflexota; class Anaerolineae; order UBA1429; family UBA1429; genus JACIWY01. The sequence continues at coordinate 5 of JACIWY010000396.1, read as the reverse complement.
GTCAT